>NZ_OZ060379.1:0-300000 GCF_964058985.1 Buchnera aphidicola (Chaitophorus sp. 3695)
TTATAAACATGTTATGATCACAAAAAATTATTGAAAATTCTTTTTTAAAAACAATTAAAAATTAAATTTATAAACATTTTTTTATAAACTAATAATAATTTTTATATTTTTTTATTTATTAACTACTAATTATTATTTCTTTATCTTTATTTAATTCTTTTATTTTTCTTTAATTTTTTTATTTTTATTTTTTATTCTTTAATAAATGAAAATAAAAATATATAAATATATAAATTTAATTTCATATATGTATATAATTAATTTATTAATATCAATTTAGGTTTATATATGTATATAATTAATTTATTAATATCAATTTAGGTTTATATATGTATATAATTAATTTATTAATATCAATTTAGGTTTATATATGTATATAATTAATTTATTAATATCAATTTAAGTTTATATATGTATATAATTAATTTATTAATATCAATTTAAGTTTATATATGTATATAATTAATTTATTAATATCAATTTAGGTTTATATATGTATATAATTAATTTAAATATATAGGAAAAAAATTATTTTGAATAATAATATATATAAAAATTCTTATGATGTAATTGTTATTGGAGGTGGACATGCTGGTATTGAAGCTTGTTTAGCTTCTTCAAGATTAGGTTGTAAAACTTTACTTGTAACACAAAATATTAAAAATTTAGGATGTTTATCGTGTAATCCTGCTATTGGTGGTATTGGGAAAAGTCATTTAGTAAAAGAGATTGATGCTTTAGGTGGTTTTATGGGTATTTTTGCAGATCAATCTGGTATTCAATTTCGAATTTTAAATGCAAAAAAAGGACCAGCTGTTCGCTCTACTCGAGTGCAAATTGATCGTAATATTTATTCTAAAATTGTTAAAAAATTTTTATTTTCCCAAAAAAATTTAATAGTTTTAGAAAAAGAAGTGATTGATTTTATTTTAAGAAAAGAAAAAATTATTGGTATTTTAACATCTGATTATATAAAAATTTTTTCTAGATCAATTATTTTAACTGCAGGAACTTTTTTAAATGGGAAAATACATATTGGAAAAAATAATTTTTCTGGTGGACGAATTAATGATAAATCTTCCATTATGCTTTCAAATAATTTAAAAAAATTACCTTTTCGTATTAATCGTTTAAAAACAGGTACACCACCTAGATTAGATAAAAAAAGTATTAATATAGATGGTTTAGAAAAACAATTAGGGGATAATCCTATTCCTTTTTTTTCTTTTTTAAATAAAAATAATAATATTTTAAAACAGGTTCCTTGTTATGTTACATATACTAATTTTAATACACATCAAATTATTAAAGAAAACATACATTTAAGTTCAGTTTATTCTGGACAAATTTCAGGTATTGGTCCTCGTTATTGTCCTTCTATTGAAGATAAAATTTCAAGGTTTTCTGATCGATCTCGACATCAAATTTTCCTAGAACCAGAAAGTTTAAAAAGTGATATAATATATCCAAATGGAATTTCTACTAGTTTACCTTTTTCTGTTCAAAAAAATTTTATTAGAACGATATTAGGATTAGAAAATTCTAAAATATTAAAACCAGGATATGCAGTAGAATATGATTATTTAAATCCTCAAGATTTACATTTAACTTTAGAATCTAAATTTTTTTCAGGTTTATTTTTGGCAGGACAAATTAATGGTACTACAGGTTATGAAGAAGCTGCAGCGCAAGGATTAATAGCAGGAATTAATGCTGCTTCTCATGTATTTAAAAAACCTTTTTGGTATCCTAGAAGAGATCAAGCTTATATTGGTGTATTAATTGATGATTTATGCACTAAAGGTACTAAAGAACCTTATAGAATTTTTACTTCACGAGCAGAACATAGATTATTTCTTCGAGAGGATAATGCAGATCTTAGATTAACTAAAATTGGAAGAGACTTAGGTTTAGTTGATAAATTTAGATGGATTCGTTATAATCAAAAATGTGAAAACATTATAAATGAAAAAAAATATATTCATTCTATCCAAATTAAACCTAATACTTTTATTTCTAAAAAACTTAAAAAATTTTTTTCAATTTCTGTATTTTCTTCTAAAACATATTTAAGTGATATTTTAAAAAGACCAGAAATTACGATTGAGAAATTAATTAAATTAGGTATTTATAAATCTAATATTTTATATGATTTAGAATCTTTAAAACAAATAGAAATTCAAATAAAATATGCAGGTTACATTCATAGACAAAATAAAGAAATTAAAAAGCATATTAAGTATGAAAATTTATTTTTATCTTCAAATATTAATTATAATAAAATTCGAGGTTTATCGAGTGAAGTAATTAGTATATTAAATCTTAGTAAACCATCTTCAATAGGACAAGCATATCGTATTTCTGGTATCACTCCTGCCGCAATATCAATATTATTAATATATCTTAAAAAAAATATTTATATAAAAAATAAATAATTTATTTATAAAAAAAATATTATATGATATATATTTAAATAATATTATTAAAAAAATATTTTTAATTATAAAATTAAAATTAATAAATTACATATTCAAGAACTTCTTTAAGAAATTTTTTATATTTTTTTTGTATTAAAATTTTTTATTAAAATGTTATTATTTTATTTTTAAATTTATTTTTAAACTATGGAAAGGTTAAGATTATAATGTTTTCTAGAATTACATTTCATTCCAAAGAATATATTCATCATCATTTAAAAAATTTTCAATTTGATTTAAAAACTTTTAAGATCTTAAATTTAGAAAATAATAGTACTAATTTTTTTATTTTAAATCTTGATTCTATTTTTTTTTCATTTTTTTTAGGTTGTGTTTTTTTGATTTTTTTTTATTATATTTCTCAAAATTTAAATATAGGAGTTCCTGGAAAATTACAATCTATTGTTGAAATTTCTGTTGATTTTGTTTATAAAAATATTCAAGATTTATATCCTCATAATAAAAATTATTTAATTGCTCCTTTATCCTTAACGATTTTTATTTGGATATTTTTAATGAATTTTATGGATCTATTACCTATAGATTTTATACCTTTTTTTTGTCAATATTTTTTAAATATTTCTAATATTAGATTTGTTCCTTCAGCAGATATTAATATTGTTTTTTCTATGTCTTTTAGTGTGTTTTTTTTAATTATTTATTATAGTATTTTATATAAAGGATTAAATGGATTTTTGAAAAGTTTATTTTTTCACCCTTTTAATCATTTTTGTTTTATTTTTTTAAATTTTTTTCTAGAATTTATTTCTCTTCTTTCTAAACCTATTTCTTTAGGTTTAAGATTGTTTGGAAACATATATGCAGGAGAAATGATTTTTATATTAATTTCAGCGTTATTGCCTTGGTGGTTACAGTGGATATTAAGCGTACCATGGGCTATTTTTCATATTTTAATAATTTTTTTACAGTCTTTTATTTTTATGGTTTTAACTATTATTTATCTTTCTATGACAGATAAAAAAAGATAATTATTTTAAATTAAAAAAAAATTTTATATATTTTTTTAAAAAAATTTGGGGATTTAAATGCATAATATTGATATGAAGTTTATATATTTATCAGCAGCAATTATGATTGGATTAGGATCAATTGGTGCTGCAATAGGTATTGGTATATTAGGAGGAAAATTTTTAGAAGGTGCTGCAAGACAACCTGATTCTATTCCTCTTTTAAGATCTCAATTTTTTATTGTAATGGGCTTAGTAGATGCTATTCCAATGATAACTGTAGGTTTAGGTTTATATATGATTTTTGGAATTTCTTAATACAGAGTTAATTTTTTTCATGCGTTAACTCTAGTTATATTTTTATAGAAATTTATACAAAGATTGAAATTTTTAATAAAAAATTATTAAAAAAATTGAATTTTATTTAATGGAAAAAAATAAAGTTTATGAATATAAATGCAACTATTTTTGGGCAATCAATTTCTTTTATTTTTTTTGTATTTTTTTGTATGAAATTTGTTTGGCCTAATATTATTCATGTTATTAAAACAAGACAAAAAAATATACGTAAAGCAATTTTTTTAGCAGATAAAGAACAAAAAAGATATATTAAAATAAAATCTAAAATTTCAAAAAAAATTCTTAATGTTAAAAGAAAATCTATTGATATTATTCGACAAGCAGAAATAAAAAAAGATATTATTATAAAAAAATCTATTGAACAAGCTTTATTTGAAAAAAATAAAATTTTAAAACAAGCTAAATCTGAAATTTTTATAGAAAAAAATAAAGCTAAAAGAAATTTGCAAAAACATGCTGTTTTATTAGCTGTTAAAATTGCTAAAAAGATTATACAAGAAAAAATTACAAAAAAATATACAAATAAATTAATTGAGAATTTACATTCTGATTTAAAAGGTTTTAAAATATGATTTTTTATAAAAAATTAGCATATCTTTATGCTCAGTCTATTTTTAATATATCATTAAAAAATAATCAAATCGATCGTATGAAAAAAATATTATTTTTAATGTCTTATATTGTTTTGCATAAAAAAATAAAAAATTGTTTTTCTGAATATTCTGATTCTAAAAATTTATATGAACTTTTTATTTTTTTATTACATGATTTGAATATTAAAAATTATGAAAAAAATTTTTTAAAATTACTTATTAAAAATAAAAGATTGTTTTTATTAAAAAAAATTTATATAGCATATAATTCAATCATAAGAAAACATAATAAAGTTATATATGTCGTTTTTAAATCATCAGGCGTGATAAATAGTATACAAAAAAATAAAATTAAATTAATTTTAAAAAAAATTTTACTTTCCAAAATTAAGATTAATTTTATTATAGATTTAGGTTTAATTGGTGGATTTGTAATATTTATTGATGATATTTTAATTGATTTATCTATTAAAAATAATTTAACATATTTAAAAAATTTTTTACAAACATAAGAGAAAGAATTATGCAGATCAATTCTGTAGAAATTGCTAAAATAATTGAAAAAAGAATTATAGAATTTAAAATTCAAAAAAAATTTTATAACGAAGGAGAGATAATTTCTGTTATAGATGGAATAATTAGAATTTATGGGTTACGTAATGCTATACAAGGAGAAATGTTATTTTTATCTAAAAATAAATATGCTATTGCTTTAAATTTAGAAAAAGAGATTATCGGTGCTGTTGTACTTGGATCTGCTCAAAATATTTATGAAGGTATGAAAGTTAGATGCACAGGTCGTGTTTTAGAAGTTCCAGTAGGAGATAATTTTTTAGGTCGTATAGTTAATTCTCTTGGAATTCCTATTGATGGGAAAGAATCAATTAAAAATGATGGATATTTACCTATAGAAAACGAGGCTCCTGGAGTTGTCGATAGAGAAGTAATTAATGAACCTATTCAAACTGGTTATTTATCCATTGATTCTATGATACCGATTGGTAAAGGACAAAGAGAATTAATTATTGGTGATAGAAAAACAGGTAAAACATCTCTTGCTATTGATACTATCATTAATCAAAAAAATTCTGGAATAAAATCAATATATGTAGCTATTGGGCAAAAAATGTCTACTATATTAAATATAGCTAGAATTTTAGATGATTATAATGTTTTAAAAAATACAGTTATTGTTGTTGCTTCTGCTTCTGATTGTGCAGCTTTACAATATTTGTCTCCATATTCTGGTTGTTCTATGGGTGAATATTTTCGTAATAAAGGAGAAGATGCTTTAATTATTTATGATGATTTATCTAAACATGCAATATCGTATAGACAAATTTCTTTATTATTGAAAAGACCTCCTGGTAGAGAAGCTTTTCCTGGAGATATATTTTATTTGCATTCAAGATTATTAGAGCGATCCGCTAAAGTTAATAAAAAATATGTTCAAAATTTTACAAATAATTCTATTTGTAATAAAACTGGTTCTTTAACTGCTTTACCTATTGTAGAAACACAGTCAGGAGATGTATCTTCTTTTATTCCAACAAATATTATTTCTATTACAGATGGTCAAATATTTTTAGAATCTAATTTATTTCATTCAGGTATTCGTCCTGCAGTAAATTCTGGTATTTCTGTCTCTCGTGTAGGAAGTTCTGCTCAAACACAAATTATTAAAAAATTATCTAGAGGAATTCGAACGACTTTAGCGCAATATCAAGAATTAGAATCTTTTTCACAATTTTCTTCAGATTTAGATGTATCTACAAAAAATCAATTAATAACAGGAAAGAAAATTATTGAATTATTAAAACAAAATCAATACCAATCTTTATCTATAGGCGAGCAAGCATTATTATTATTTTCTATTGAAAAGAATTTGCTAAATGATATTGAATTAAAAAATATATGTTTATTTAAAGATAATTTATTGGTTTATATGCATAAAAATTTTCGTGTGTTATTAAAACATATAAATGAAAGAAAAATATATACTTTAGAAATAAAAAAAAAATTTTATAAGTTAATTCAAGAATTTAAAAATAAAAATAATTTCAAATAATAACAAATTTAATTTATAAGATTTTTATATAGGTTGTATATTATGCTTAATAAAAAAGAAATACAAAAAAAAATTTATAGTATTACAAATACAAAAAAAATTACTAAAGCTATGGAAATGATTTCAATAATTAAAATGAAAAAAGTAGAAAAAAAAATAAATAACATTTTTCATTATTTTAATACTCTTATAGAGATTGTTGAAAAAATAATTTATTTATTGAAATCTAAAAAAGAAAAAAATATTTTTACATCTTCAAGAAAAGTTAAAAAAATAGCTTTTATTATTGTTTTAACAAGTAAAGGATTATGTGGTGGATTAAATAATAATTTGTTTAAAAAAATTATTCCTTATTTAAAAAATTTATCTTTAAAAAAAATTATTTATAAATTAATTATATTAGGTAAAAGAGAAATAAATTTTTCAAATCAATTTCAAAATGATATTCAAATATATAACAATGATTTTTTTAAAAATTTAAATTATTCAAATGCAAATAAAATTTCTAAAATTTTATTTTCTGATTATAAACTTAATAAGTTTGATCAAATTTTTATTGCTTTTAATAAGTCTAAAAATAAGATTAATTATAAACCAGTTATAGAAAAATTACTTCCAATTTCTTTAAAAAATAATAATAAAATTAATAAAAATTCTTTGGATTATGTTTATGAATCTAATACAAATTTATTATTAGAAAATTTATTTAATCAATTTTTTAATATTAAAATTTACTATAGTATTTTAGAAAATTTATTTACTGAGCATTCTTCTCGTATAATTTCTATGAAAAATGCTACAGAAAACAGTATTGATTTAATTAAAGAATTAAATTTAGTTTATAATAAGTTACGTCAAGATAATATTACTCAAGAATTAACTGAAATAATTTCAGGAGCATCAGCAGTTTTAATGGATTAAAATTATATTGAGGTTTAAGAAAAATACATGTTTTTTGGAAAAATTGTACAAATAATAGGACCGGTAATAGATGTAAAGTTTTCTCAAGGAAATTTGCCAAAAATTAATCATATTTTAGAAGTACAAGATAAAAAAAATTTATTAATTTTAGAAGTTCAGCAACATATTGGTTCTAAAGTTGTTAGAACTCTTTCTATGGGTTCTTCAGATGGAATAAAAAGAGGATTATTAGTACGTAATTTAAAACATTCTATTAAAGTTCCTGTTGGAAAATTTACTTTAGGAAGAATTATTAATGTGCTTGGTGATCCTATAGATAATAAAGGACCTATTTTTGATAAAAATAATCTTTCTAAAGCAGAATATTGGGAAATTTATCGCAAACCTCCATCATTTGAAGAACAATTAAATACTAATGAAATTTTAGAAACAGGTATTAAAGTTATTGATTTACTTTGTCCTTTTTCTAAAGGTGGAAAAATAGGTTTATTTGGTGGAGCAGGAGTTGGAAAAACTGTAAACATGATGGAGTTAATAAGAAATATTGCTATTGAACATCAAGGTTATTCTGTTTTTACAGGAGTAGGTGAAAGAGTTCGAGAAGGAAATGATTTTTATAATGAAATGCAAGAGTCTAAAGTTATTAATAAAGTATCTTTAGTATATGGACAAATGAATGAATCACCTGGTAATAGATTTAGAGTTGCTTTTACAGGATTAACTTTAGCTGAAAAATTTCGTGATGAAGGAAAAAATGTTCTTTTATTTATTGATAATATATATAGATATATATTAGCTGGAACTGAAGTATCATCTTTATTAGGACGAATTCCTTCTGCTGTAGGATATCAACCAACTTTATCAGAAGAAATGGGAATATTACAGGAACGTATTACATCTACTAAAA
Organism: Buchnera aphidicola (Chaitophorus sp. 3695); assembly: GCF_964058985.1. Classification (NCBI taxonomy): domain Bacteria; kingdom Pseudomonadati; phylum Pseudomonadota; class Gammaproteobacteria; order Enterobacterales; family Erwiniaceae; genus Buchnera; species Buchnera aphidicola. Next base: position 8,295 of record NZ_OZ060379.1, read on the forward strand.
CTGGATCTATTACTTCTATACAAGCAGTATATGTTCCTGCAGATGATTTCACTGATCCTGCTCCAGTAGCTACTTTTGCACATTTAGATTCAACTATTACTTTGAGTCGAAAAATTTCTTCTTTAGGTATATATCCTGCTATTGATCCTTTAAATTCTACTAGCAATCATCTAAATCCTTTTACAGTAGGAGAAGAACATTATAATATTTCTAGAAGAGTTCAATATATTTTACAAAAATATGAAGAATTAAAAGATATTATATCGATTCTTGGAATGGATGAGTTATCTGAAGATGACAAATTACTTGTTTCAAGAGCACGTAAAATACAAAAATTTTTATCGCAACCTTTTTTTGTTGCAGAAGTTTTTACTGGATTTCCTGGAAAATATGTATCTTTAAAAAATACTATTTTAGGTTTTAAAGGTATTTTAGATGGTCTTTATGATTATATACCTGAAAATTTTTTTTATATGACTGGATCTATTGAAGAAGTTATTAAAAAATTTGAAAATAATAAAGTTGAATTGAAGTAATAAGTTAGGATTAAATTTATGTGTCTAAATTTAAATATTTTAAGTTTAAAAAAAACACTTTTTTCTGAAAAAATTAATTCTGTTTCTGTTCCAGGTGAATTAGGGTACTTTAGTATTTTTATAAATCATATTTCGTTATTAACTTTTTTAAAATCAGGTTTAATAATTATAAATAAAAAAAATAGAAATATAGAATATTTTTTTATTTTTAAGGGAATTTTAGAAGTTCGATCTAATATAGTTAATATATTAACTAATTATTCTATGAATATTAAATGTTTAAATAAATCTGTCTTAATTCATAAAAAAAATAAAATTGAAGATAAATATAAAAATATTAAAAATTTGACATCATCAAATAAAATCAAAATAAAATATTTTATAATTTTAGAGCAATTAAATTGTATTTCTAAAGTTAAAAAGCTAAAAAAAAAATAAATTTATTTCATGTATTTAGCGGCGGTATATATAATTTTTTATCCTGCCGCTAATATTTTTAAAACATTTATAATGATTTTTTGAAATAACAATGAATTTAAAAATCTATATTTTCTGCTTTTAATGCATTATCTTGAATAAATTTTTTTCTAGGTTCTACTGAATCTCCCATAAGAATATTAAATAATTGATTAGCATAACAAGCATCTTTTATTTTGACTTGAATCATTCTACGTGTTTTTGGATTCATAGTTGTGTACCATAATTGTGATGGATTCATTTCTCCTAATCCTTTATAACGTTGAACTAGAAATTTTTTATTAAATTTATTCATAATCCATTTTAGAGATGATTCTAAATTTTTTAGTAATATTTTTTTATTTTTTTTTAAAATATATGTTTTATTTTTAATAAAATTTTTTAATATATTTTGTACTATAAGTATTTTTTTATAAATTTTATTTTTTACAAATTCATATGTAATACGATATTTTTTTGTATTTCCATATATTTTAATATATATATATACATCATAATATTTTTTATTGATATTATTTTTTATTTTATATGAATATATTGCATTATCTTGTTTTTTTTTATCTAATTGTAAAATAATTTTTTTTGCCCAAGTATTAATATTTTTTTGATTTTTAAAATTTTTTATAATTTTTTGATGAATAAATACTTTTAATATTTTTTGAAATGTTTTAGAATATTCTTTTTTAATAATATTTTTGATATTAATATATTTTTTAATAATTTTTTTAAATTTTTTTAAATCAGATATATTAAATTTTTTTCTTTGACTAGTAATTTGTATTTCTTCAAGTGCAGTTTGAATTTGATATTTTTTCATTGAAACATAATTTTTAATATATTTTTCTTTCTTTCCTATTTTAATTTTATATAATGGAGGTTGAGCGATATATACATATCCTTTTTCAATAATTTCAGGCATATATCGATAAAAAAATGTTAATAATAATGTTTTAATATGAGAACCATCTATATCTGCATCGGTCATAATAATTATATTATGATATCTTAATTTTTTTAAATCATAATTATCTTTTCCGATTCCACATCCTAATGCTGTAATAATTGAAGTTACTTCTTGTGAAGAAAGCATTTTTTCAAAAGTAGATTTTTCTACGTTTAAGATTTTTCCTTTTAATGGTAATATAGCTTGATTTTTTCTATTTCTTCCTTGTTTAGCTGATCCTCCTGCAGAATCTCCTTCTACTAAATATAATTCTGAGAGCATTGGATTTTTTTCTTGACAATCTGCAAGTTTTCCAGGTAATCCTGATAATTCTAATGCGCTTTTTTTTTTTGTAATTTCTCGAGCTTTTTTTGCAGCTTCTCTAGTTTTTGCTGATTCAATAATCTTATTAATAATAATTTTTGTATCATGTGGATTTTCTAATAAAAAATCTATTAAATATTCATGTACTAGAGATTCAATAATAGGTTTAACTTCAGAAGATACTAGTTTTTCTTTTGTTTGAGAAGAAAATTTAGGATCATTAATTTTTATAGATACAATAGCTATTAATCCTTCTCTAACATCATCTCCTATAATATTTATTTTATTTTTTTTATTAAAATTTTCTTTATCTATATAGTTATTAATAGTTCTTGTTAAAGCTGATTTAAATCCTGATAAATGACTTCCTCCTTCTTTTTGTGGAATATTGTTAGTATAGCAATAAATTCTTTCTTTAAAAGAATTATTCCATTGCATCGCAATTTCAATTAAAACAGATTTTTTCTTTGATACAAAATAAAAAGTGTTCGGATGTATAAAATTTTTGTTTTTATTAAGATATTTTATAAATTCTTTTATTCCGCCACGATGGTAATATATTTTTTTAATTTTCTTAATATTATTATTTAAATGAATAGAAATTTTTGGATTTAAAAATGATAATTCTTTTAATCTATTTGAAATAATAGAATGTTCAAATTTTTGAATATTATTAAATATTTTATAATTAGGCCAAAATCTAATTTTTGTTCCAGTATTTTTACTTATTCCAACAATTTTTAATTTACTTATTTTTTTTCCATGAGAATAATATTGTTGATAAATTTTTTTATTTCTAAAGATAGTTAATTTAAGTTTTGAAGATAAAGCATTTACAACAGATATTCCTACTCCATGCAAACCTCCAGAAATTTTATATGAATAATCATCAAATTTTCCTCCAGCATGTAACATAGTCATAATGACTTCAGAAGCAGGAATTTTTTCTTCAGGATGAATATCGATCGGAATTCCTCTACCGTTATCTTTTACTGATATGGAATGATCTTTATGTATAGACACTATTATTTTTTTACAATATCCTGCAAGTGCTTCATCAATTGAATTATCGACAACTTCAAAAACCATATGATGTAGACCTGTTCCATCATCTGTATCTCCTATATACATTCCTGGGCGTCTTTTAACCGCTTCTAAACCTTTTAATATTTTTATATTAGATGAGTTATAATTTTTTGACATTTTTTCTCTTTCTTTTATGTTCTTTAAATTTTTTTATAAAATAAAATTTTTATTAAAAAATTTTATTTTATTTACATTAAAGATATAAAGGCAAAATAATATATCTTAATTCTTTTTTTTTAGATGTTTGGATTTCAAAAAGTTTAATTTTTTTGTCAAAAATTAAATCAATAAGATCATATTTTAGAACGTTTAAAACGTCTAATAAATAATTTATATTAATAGATATTTTTATTTTTTTAGTATATTTATATTTTATTTTGAATTTATACTTTGCTTTTTCTTCTTGATTATCGGAAGTAATTGTACAAATACTTTTTTTAAATATTAAACATATTCCTTTTAATTGTGAATGTACTAAAATTGATACGTGAGCTAAAGATTTTTTTAATAAATCTTTTTTTATCTGAATTTTATACTTTTTTTTTTTTAATAAGATATGATCTAAATTTGGAAAATTACTATTTATTAATTTCGAAATAAAGATGATGTTATTGATATAAATTTTTATACTATTTTGATTAAATAAAACTTTTATTAACATATCTTGTTTAGTTAATAATTTATTTAACTCGATAGCAGATTTTCTAGGTAATATAATATTAAAAATTGGAAAAGATAGATTTTTTTTTATTTTTTTTTTAAAAATAGCGATTCTATGTCCATTTGTAGCTATTGAACGAATATATTTTTTTGTAAATTCTATAAAAATTCCGTTCAAATATGGTCTTACATCTTTTACGGACATTGAAAAATAAGTATATTCTAACATATTTTTAAAAATTTTTTGGTTTATATAAAATTTTTTGTTATATTTTTGTTTTTTAAAATAAGGAAATTGCTTTGCAGGTAAAGTAAGTAAATAAAATTTACTATTTTTAGAATATATATATAATTTTTTATTGATGATTTTTATATAAATTAAGAATTTTTCAGAAATAATACGAAAAATATCTAAAATTTTTTTTCCAGAAACAGTAATTTTTCCAGTAATACAATTGTAATTATTAGGAATTTTATAAATTAGCTGAATTTCTGTATTTGTACTAATTAATAAAATATAAGATTTTTTTACTTCTATTAAGATATTTCCTAAAATTTCATTAGGATGATTTTTAATTAATAAAGTGCTAATTTTTTGTAAAGGTTTAGTTAAGTCTTTTTTTTCAACAATGCATTTCATAGTTTTATTAAGATAATTTTTTAAGTAGATAGAAGTAATCTTTTTTTATTTCAAGATTATTATATAATAATTTTTTTATTTTTTTACATGAATATAATACTGTACTATGTTGTTTATTATTAAAAAATCCTCCGATTTCTTTTAGGCTATATTTAGTTAATTTTTTAATAAGACTCATAGATATTTGCCTAGGTAGAATAATTGATTTTGATCTTTTTCTTGATAACATATCAGATAATTTTACGTTATAATGATTTGCAACCATTTCTTGAATTTTTTTTATTGTAATTTTTTTTATCTTAGTATGAAATAAATCTTTTAAAATGGATTTAATAAATTTAATAGTAACAATATTATTAGGATTAATTTCTAAATTTGCATGAATTTTATTTATTACTCCTTCTAACTCTCGAATATTGGATTTTAATTTTTTTGCAATATATTTAGCTACTTGATATGATAAATAAATATTTTTTTCAGAAGATTTTTTTATTAGAATTTTAATTCTAGTATTTTTTTTTGGAGATTTGATAGGAATGCTTAATCCACAATCTAATCTTGATTTTAATTTATTTTGTATACCTTTAATTTTTGTAGGATAACAATCAGCAGTTAAGACAATTTGTTTATTTTGTTCGATTAAATTATTAAATGTATGAAATAGTTCTTCTTGTGATCTTTTTTTATTAGAAAAAAATTGAACATCATCAATTAATAAAATATTTACAGAACGATAATATTTTTTAAATTTTTCTATAGAGTTATTTTTTAATGATTTCACCATTTTTTGTACAAAATTTTCTGAATTTATATAAATTATTTTTAAATTTTTATTTTTTTTTATAATAAAATTTTTAATAGCATATAATAAATGAGTTTTTCCTAATCCTGTTTTTCCATATATAAATAATGGATTATAATTTTTTCCAGGATTTTTTGCTATTTTATAAGCAGATTCATATGCTATTTTATTTGTTTTACATAAGATAAAATTTTTAAATTTTTTTTTTTTAATATTTAGCAATATTTTTTTTTTTGAAATTTTTTGATTTATATAAGAATTGATATATTTTTGAGTAATTTTTAATTTTTTGTTAATTATTAATTCAACATAAATAATTTTATCATTACTAAAATTTTTTATTAAAGAATTAATTTTTTTCAAATAATTTTCTTTTACCCAATCTAAAATAAATTGATTAGGAACATATAAAATTAATTTATTTTTTTTAAATTTAGGTTTTAATGATCTGATCCACATACTAAATTCATACTTTGAAAGTTTTTTTTTAAAATAATTCAAACATTTTTCCCATCTTAAATTTAACATTTTTAAAAACTCCAAAATACTAAAAAATTTATATAAAAAAATAAATAAATATATTATTAATTTTTTTTGGCATATAAAATAAATTTATATTGTTTATGTTATAATTTATCTAATATAAATTTATTTTTAGTTTATTGTTTTTCAATGTATTTTTTATTAAAATTAAAATATAATAATTATTAAAATTAATTTTATTAAGGTTTAAAAAAAAATTATGAAAAGAACTTTTCAGCCTTCGATTTTAAAAAGAAATCGTATGCATGGTTTTAGATCAAGAATGTCTACTAAAAATGGTCGTTATATTTTATCTAGAAGAAGATCTAAAAATAGATTTTATTTAACAGTATGTTCTAAATAAATTTATTTTTTATACTATTGTGATTAAATATTCTTATAAGAAACATTTGAGATTATTAAGTGTTTTACAATATAAAAAAGTTTTTAGATATGCTTATAAAATAACATTTAAAGAATTAACAATTTTTGGAAAAATAAATAATATTCAACATTCTAGATTAGGTATTTCTATTTCAAAAAAATATATCAAAAAAGCTCATCAAAGAAATTATTTAAAAAGATTGATACGAGAGTTTTTTCGTTTATATCAACATAAGTTTCTTTTAATGGATTTTATAGTTGTTGTAAAAAAAAAAGTATCTAAAAATAACGGAAAATTATTTTTAAGTAAATTAAAATTTTTATGGTCAAGATATTTTTCTTAATAAACATTTCATTAAATTAAAAAAAATAAATATATTTGAATAAAATTAAAGTTAGATTAGATTTTTTAATCTAATTTTATTTTTTTTAAGAAAAATATTTTTATAAAAAATTATAAATATTTTAGTTTTTAATAAATAATAAATAAAATAAAGAGATTTTAAAAAAATGTATTTTCAACGTATTTTTTTTATTTTATCTTTTGTGCTATGTTCTTTTTTTTTATGGAAAGCATGGGAAAAAGATAGAAATATATTTACACAATCTAATGTTATAAAAGAAAATTCTTTAATTAATAAATTCAAAACTAGATTACATGTTTTAAAAGATAGTGATGTCTGCATTCAAACAGATGTTTTTAATATTATTATAGATAAAAATAGTGGATATATTAAATCTGCTAAATTATTAAAATATCGAGATGAAAAAGATTCTTCTCAGTATTTAAATTTATTAAGAACTGATGCAAACTATATTTTTCAAATGAAAACTGGATTTACAGAAATTAATAATGTGAATAAATTAACTCATAATATAAATGGTATTTATAATACTAAAAAAAAAATTTATCAATTGCTTCCTTTACATAATAAGTTAATTGTACCGATGACATTTATTACAAAAAACGGAATTAAGTTTGTTAAAAAAATTATTTTTCATAGAGGTCGATATGATATCCAAATCAAATATCATGTTTATAATAATACTAAAAAAAATTTTAAAGTTAGAATATTTGGAGAATGTATTCAAACTGTAAATCCATTTTTTATAGATAATGATAATTTAAATATTAATCAATATAGAGGTATTTCATATTCTTCTGATAATGATAAATATATTCGGTTTGAATTAAATGATATATCAAATAATAAAGAAAGTTTGTATAAAAGAATTCATACTGGATGGGTAGCTATGGTACAAAAGTATTTTGCTTCGGTTTGGATACCAAATATTGATTTTCAACCAAATACTATTTATACAAAAAAAATTAATCAAAATACTGTTGCTGTTGGATATCATAATTCTTCTATTTGTCTTCCTCCTCATTCTTTTAAAGAATTTCATTCAAAATTATGGATTGGTCCTAAAAATCAAATAGAAATGGCTGCTTTAGCTCCGAATTTAAATTTTACTGTAGAATATGGATTTTTATGGTTTTTATCTCAACCATTATTAAATTGTTTAAATATGTTTCATTCTATATTAGGTAATTGGGGTTTTTCTATAATTTTACTTACAATTATAATGCGTTTAGTAATGTATCCTTTAACTAAATCTCAATTTTATTCTATGGCTAGATTGAAATCATTAAAACCAGATATAGATTATTTAAAAAATAAATATAAAAATGATCCTAAAAGAATGAGTGCGGAAATTATTCTTCTTTATAAAAGAAAAAAAATTAATCCGTTATCTGGATTATTACCTGTAATTTTACAAATGCCTATTTTTTTATCTTTTTATTATACATTAACTAATTCTATTGAATTAAAATATTCTCCTTTTATTTTTTGGATTAAAGATCTTTCAAGTTATGATCCATTTTATGTTCTTCCTGTATTAATGGGTTTAAGTATGTTTATTGGGCAAAAAATGAATACTTCAAATACATTTAATAATGATATTTCTGAAAATGTTCAAGAAAAAATGATGCTTTTAACTCCATTTTTTTTTACAATATTTTTTCTATGGTTTCCTTCTGGATTAGTACTGTATTATTTAGTCAGTAATATATTTAATTTAATACAACAAAGATTAATTCATATTAATTTAAATAAAAATAAAAAAAAATAATGATTTTCATTATAAAAAATTATTATATGTTTTTTTTAAAAAAATTATAAAAAATAAGAAATTTATGTCAGATACAATAATAGCGCAGATTACACCGATAGGAAACGGTGGAGTATATATATTAAGAATTTCTGGGAAAAAATCTTCTATTGTTTTAAAATCTGTTTTACATTGTGTATTAAAACCTAGATATGCAACTTATTTGCCATTTTATGATGTTAATAATGAGATTTTAGATAAAGGTATTAGTATTTGGTTTCCATCTCCAAATTCTTATACAGGAGAAGATGTTTTAGAATTACAAGGACATGGTAATAATATTTTAGCTAATTTATTAATTAAAAGAATTTTAAAAATTTCAAACATTAGAATTGCGCGTCCAGGAGAATTTTCAGAAAGAGCTTTTTTGAATAAAAAAATAGATTTAATACAAGCAGAAGCAATATCAGATTTAATTAATGCTTCTTCTGAAGCAGCAATTAAAGCTTCTGTAAAATCATTACAAGGAGATTTTTCTAATTTTATTAATAGAATTATAAATAAAATTACTAATTTACGTGTAAATATAGAATATGAATTAGAATTTTCAGAAGAAAATATAAATTCTATTCAAATAAATTTTTATAATGAGATAAAAAAAATTATAAAATATTTAAAAAATATTTTATTTATTGCTAAAAATGGAGTTTGTTTACATGAATCTATTAAAATTGTAATTTCAGGTTTTCCAAATTCTGGTAAATCTAGTCTATTTAATATGTTATCTTGTAAAAAATCTTCTATAGTAACAAATATTAAAGGAACAACTAGAGATTTAATTTATAATCAAATTAATTTTCATAATAAAATAATAGAATTAGTAGATACTGCAGGAATTAGAAAAACAACAGATAAAGTAGAAAAAATAGGAATTTCTTTAGCAAAAAAAGAAATGAATCAGACAGATATATTATTATTTATGATAGATTCTAGTCAAAATATTAAAATTCAAATAAATAAATTTTTTAAATTAAAAAAAAATGTTTTTTCTAAAGTCAATGTTATTTTAATTTTTAATAAAATTGATTTAAATAATATTGATCCTAGTATTTTTCTAGATAATAAAATAAATTTTTTATGTATTTCTATAAAAAAAAAAATAGGATTAGAATATTTTTATAAATCTTTAAAAGAAATTTTAAAAGATTATAAAAATTTTTCAGGAGAAAATATATATATAGCAAGACAAAGACATATAGAAGAAATTAAATTAGCTAAAAAAGAATTATTAATTGGAAAAAAAAATTTTAAGACAAATAAAAATTATGAAATTTTAGCTTATCATTTACAAAACACGCAAAATTTTTTAAATAAAATTACAGGAAAAATTAATTCTGAAGATATTTTAAATAAAGTATTTTCTAATTTTTGTATTGGTAAATAAATTTTAAACTTATATAAAAATATTTGAAACAATATTTTTTAAAATATTATACAAAATAATAATTTTTTAATATTTAATTATGCCCGAAGGCGGAATTGAACCACCGACACGGGGATTTTCAGTCCCCTGCTCTACCAACTGAGCTATTCGGGCTTTTAAAATTATAGTAAAACATTAATGATAATAGTTTGTCAATATTTTTTTTAAATTTTTATATACTATCTATTTTTTTATAAACCTTGAAAGTTTAAATAATCGTCCATATACTATTTAATAGAATATAATTTTTTAAAAAATATTTTAAATCAATTATAGAAACATATGTACAAGGAGAACTTTAAAAAAAATGAAAATACGTCCTTTGCATGATCGTATTATTATAAAACGTCAAGAAGTAGAATCTAAATCATCAGGTGGAATTGTATTAACAGGTTCTGCTGCAAGTAAATCAAATAGAGGAAAAGTTTTAGCTGTAGGAAATGGAAGAATTTTAGATAACGGAAATATAAAAAAGTTAGATGTTAAAGTAAATGATATTGTAATATTTAATGAAGGATATGGCGCTAAGACAGAAAAAATTAATAATGAAGAAGTATTAATTTTGACTGAAAATGATATTTTAGCAATTGTTGAAAAGTAATATTTTTTATCATTTATAAAAAAATTATTAAGGAGATTTCAATATGGCAGCTAAAGATGTAAAGTTTGGAAGTGAAGCACGAGCTAAAATGCTTCGTGGTGTAAATATATTAGCAGATGCAGTAAAAGTTACTTTAGGACCAAAAGGAAGAAATGTTGTTTTAGATAAATCTTTTGGAGCTCCAAGTATTACTAAAGATGGTGTGTCTGTAGCTAGAGAAATTGAATTAGAAGATAAGTTTGAAAATATGGGCGCACAAATGGTTAAAGAAGTAGCTTCCAAAGCAAATGATGTTGCAGGAGATGGAACTACTACTGCTACTTTATTAGCACAATCTATTGTGAATGAAGGATTAAAAGCAGTTGCAGCAGGAATGAATCCCATGGATTTAAAAAGAGGGATTGATCAAGCAGTTATTAAAGCAGTTAAAGAATTAAAAAAACTATCTGTTCCGTGTTCAGATTCTAAAGCAATTACACAAGTTGGAACAATTTCTGCTAATGCTGATGAAACCGTAGGATCTTTAATTTCAGAAGCAATGGAAAAAGTTGGTAATGATGGAGTAATTACTGTAGAAGAAGGAACAGGTTTAGAAGATGAATTAGATGTAGTTAAAGGTATGCAATTTGATAGAGGATATTTATCTCCTTATTTTATTAATAAACCAGAAACTGGTAATATAGAATTAGAAAATCCTTATATTTTAATGGTTGATAAAAAAATTTCTAATATTAGAGATATATTATCTTTATTAGAATCAGTAGCAAAATCTGGTAAACCACTTTTAATTATTGCAGAAGATTTAGAAGGTGAAGCATTAGCAACATTAGTAGTTAACTCTATGAGAGGAATTGTAAAAATTGCAGCTGTTAAAGCTCCTGGATTTGGAGATCGTAGAAAATCTATGTTACAAGATATTTCTATATTAACTGCTGGAACTGTAATTTCTGAAGAATTAGCAATGGATTTAGATAAAACAACATTAGAAGATTTAGGTCAAGCTAAAAGAGTTGTAATAACAAAAGATTCAACAACAATTATTGGTGGATTAGGAAAAAAATTAGATATTCAAAACAGAATTTCTAATATTCGTCAACAAATTAATGAATCTACATCAGATTATGATAAAGAAAAATTAAATGAAAGATTAGCAAAATTATCTGGTGGGGTTGCTGTATTAAAAGTAGGAGCTGCAACTGAAGTAGAAATGAAAGAAAAAAAAGCTCGTGTAGAAGATGCTTTACATGCTACTCGTGCTGCAGTAGAAGAAGGTGTTGTTGCTGGTGGAGGAGTAGCTTTAGTTCGAGTGGCAGAAAAAATTTCTCGTTTAAAAGGTCAGAATGAAGATCAAAATGTTGGAATTAGAGTAGCTGTAAGATCAATGGAAGCTCCTTTACGTCAAATTGTTGCTAATTCAGGAGAAGAACCATCTGTTGTAACAAATAATGTTAAAGATGGTGTTGGTAATTATGGATATAATGCAGCAATTGATCAATATGGAGATATGATTAAATTTGGAATATTAGATCCAACTAAAGTAACTCGATCTGCATTACAATATGCTGCTTCTGTAGCCGGATTAATGATTACTACAGAATGTATGGTAACTGATTCTCCTAAAGAAGATAAATCTTCTGACATGCCTTCTCCATCTGCTGGTGGAATGGGTGGAATGGGAGGAATGGGCGGAATGATGTAATTTATTTATTTTAAATAAAATATTTATACTTTTTTTATTTTAAAATATTTTAATTTATTTTCCCTTAAATTTTAATCTTAAGGGAAAATAAAATTATTTATATATAATTATTTAATTTTTTAAGAAATTATAAAATATGACACAAGATTATTCAATTAATATGCTTAAATCTGGTTTAAAAGTAATTATTTTTAATCAACCATGTATTATTCAAAATAGTAAATTTGTAAAACCTGGAAAAGGTCAAGCATTTGCACGTGTTAAATTTAAGAGTATTTTATCTGGTAAAATAGTGGAAACGACTTTTAAATCTACAGATCGTTTAAAAAAAGCTAATGTACATGATATTAAATCTATTTATTTGTATAATGATCATAAATTATGGTATTTTATAAATAGTATAACTTTTGAAGAAATATCTATTTCAAAAAAAATTTTAAATTCTAAGCGTTTTTTTTTAACTCCACAATCTAAGTGTTTATTAACGATCTGGAAAAATAATACAATTGCTATTGTTTTAGAGAATTTTGTATCTTTAATAGTTGTTAAAACAACTCCTGCTCTTCAAAAAAAATCTTTAAATAGTAGTGGTATAAAATTAGCTACTTTAAGTACAGGTATTTCTATTAAAGTACCTGAATTTATTAAAGTAAATGATCTTATTAAAATAGATACACGTACTTGTTCATATATTTCTAGATTATAAAAAAATATTTCTATAAATTAAAAATATTAGATTATTTATATATCATTAACGTTCACAAAAGAACGATAACTATCCCAATTAAAATTTAAACATAAAAGTTTTCCTAATCGCATTCGATCAATAATTCTTTCTCCTAATAATATATTTAAATGATTTAAATTTAAATTTGATAATATTCCTGTAGATTTCTTTGATGCTGAACGACGATCAATAATTTGATGAATAATTATTTTTTCATAATTTGATTCTTTTTGAATACCAATTTCATCTATTATTAATAGATCTACTTCACTAGATTTTTTAATAAAATATTCTTCAGTATGTTCATTTTTTAAATTAAATGTTTTTTTAATTTTAGACATTAAATCTGCTATTGTAATAATTAATATACTTTTTCCATTTAAAATTAAATAATTTCCAATAGCTGCTGCTAAATGATTTTTACCTGTTCCTGGTTTTCCAGAAAATACAAAATTAGAAAATTGACTGTTGAAATTTTTTACGTATTCTTTAGAAGCATTTAAAACTTTTTCTTGTCCTATATGAAATACTTTATAATTTTCAAATGAACAATTTATATATAATTTTTTAATACCAGAATTTTGAAGAATTTTTTTCATTCTTCTAGCTTTATTTTGTCTTAAAATAGATTTTGAGGATAAAAATCCTTCTTTTTTATTCCAATTTAATAAATCTATTTCATTTTTAAATTTAGGTTTAATATGATTAGGAATAATTGATTTAATTTTTTTAAGTAATTTTATATATTTTTGCATATATTAAAATCCTTATTTTATGTATAATCTAAAATTTAATATAAAAATTTTATATTTATTATTTTTTATAATAAATTTTATATTCTATTTTTTTTGTTTGTTTTTTTTTTTTGAGTATCCAATTTTTTGGAATATTAATATTATTTATATGTATATTTTGTTCTATATAAATAATAGTGTTTTTTTTAGTCCATTTTTTTTCTTCTAATAAAAATATAGTTTTATTTAATAAATTATATTGATTATATGGTGGATCCAGAAATATTATGTCATATGGTTGACTTTTTTTTTTTAACCAATTAATAGTATTTGTACAAATAGATTGTATATTTTTTATTTTAAGTTTTTTTAAATTTTTATTTATTGAATAAATATTTTTTATATTAATATCGAGAGAAGTAACTAATTTTGCATTTCTAGAGATTGCTTCTATTCCTAATATTCCACTTCCAGAAAAACAATCTAAACATTTTGCATTTTGAATATAATTACTCAACCAATTAAATAAAGTTTCTCGAATTAAATTTGTTGTAGGTCTTAAATATTTTGAATGTTGAATATATATCTTTTGTTTTTTAAAAATTCCACTAATTACTCTTAAAGTATTTTTTTTATTTTTTTTTTTTTTTTCATAATTTTTTTAATAAAACTTAATATATATTAATATACTTTGGTAAAATAAATTATATTATATAAAAATTTTTTATAAAAGGTATATTTATGTCTCAAAATAAAAAAAATATATTTACATTTTTAATAGATAAATTAAATTTTTTTAAAAAAAAAGATGATTTAGTAGATTTAAAAAATTTAAAAAAAAAAAATCAAGAAATTGATTCAAATAAAAATGTATTACATGTAAATAAAGAATATTTAAAAAAAAATAATATGAAATCTATTATTTTTTCAAAAAAGAAAGAAGATAAAAATAGTTTATTATATTTTTTAAAAAAAAAATTTACTAATGCAAGAACAAGTTTTTTTTCAGTCATTAAAAATTTTTTTTCAGAAGAAAAAATCAATAAAAAGTTTTTAAAGAAATTAGAAGATAAATTAATATCTTTTGATATTAATATTTATACAGTAAAAAAAATTATAAATAAATCTATTAATAGTTTACAAAAAAAAGATTTTAAAAATTCATCTGTTATTTATAAAAAAATTTTTTATTATATGAGTGAAATTTTAAAAAAAAGTGAATTATCTTCTGTACCTATAGAATCATTAAGTTCAAAATATCCTTATGTTATATTAGTAGTAGGTGTAAATGGATCAGGAAAAACTACTACGATTGCAAAATTATCAAAATTATATAAAAATCAAAACAAAAAAGTTTTAGTAGCAGCAGCAGATACTTTTAGAGCTGCAGCAATAGATCAATTAGAGATTTTATGTAAAAAAAATAAAATATCAATGATTTCTAAAAAATATGGTTCTGATCCATCTTCTGTTGTATATGAAGCATTTCAAAAATCTGTTTTAAAAAGTTTTGATATATTAATTATTGATACAGCTGGTAGATTTCATACTAAAATTAATTTAATGAATGAATTAAAAAAAATTGTAAATGTTATTAAAAAATTAAATCAAAATTCATTAATAGATATTTTTCTTACTATTGATTCTTGTACAGGTCAAAATTCTTTAGAACAAACTAAATTTTTTAATAAATTTCTTAAAATTACTGGAATTATATTAACAAAATTTGATAGTACTTCAAAAGGAGGAATTATTTTTTCTATAGCAGATAAGTTTTCTATTCCTATTAAATATATAACTACAGGTGAATCAACAAAAGATATTTGTGTTTTTAATAATTTAGATTTTATTAATTCTATATTTAAATCTAAATAAAATTTAAATATGTTATATTAAAAAATAATCTTTTTTTTAAAATTTATTTAGAATTTTTATATAAATATATTTTTAAATACGTATTTTTTTATAAAATGATTTGAAAGTATATTATTGAATATAGGCATTAAATATGGTTAATAAGATGAAATTTTCATCCAAAGAATCTTTAAATTTTTTAAGTATTTATATGAAAACTATTCATCGTTGGTCGATATTATCTGCAGATGATGAAAAAAAGTTAGCTAATAAATTGTTTTATAAAAATGATTTAAAAGCCGCAAAAATTTTAATTTTATCACATTTACGTTTTGTAATTAGAATTGCAAGAAATTATTCTGGCTATGGATTACCTCAATCTGATTTAATTCAAGAAGGAAATATAGGATTAATGAAATCTGTTAAAAAATTTAATCCTAATCTAGGAGTACGATTAGTTTCTTTTGCTATATATTGGATTAAATCTGAAATTCATGAATATGTTTTAAAAAATTGGAGAATTGTTAAAATTGCTACAACTAAATCTCAAAGAAAATTATTTTTTAATTTAAGAAAAAAAAAAAAAAAAGTAGGATGGTTTAATAAAAAAGAAATCTTAAATGTTGCGCAAGAATTTGGAGTAACACATCAAGATGTTATAGAAATGGAGTCTAGAATGTCAGCTAAAGATGTTCTTTTAAATAATTTTTCAGAAGATAATACTCAAGAGTATACAAATAATATATACTCAATACCTTTTTTAAAAGATCAATTATCAGATTTTACACAAGTAATTGAAAAAGATAATTGGAAAAAATATACTATTAATAAATTAAATATTGCATTATCATATTTAGACGAGCGTAGTCGAAATATTATACGTTCACGTTGGTTAGATTGTACAAATAAAAAAAATACTTTAAAAGATATTGCTAAAAATTACGGTATATCTGCAGAAAGAGTACGACAATTAGAACAAAATGCTATAAAAAAACTACGTTTATCTATTAATAAAAAATAGTTTTTAAATAAATTATAATTTTATTATTTCAATTTTTAATAAACTTTTAAAAATATAATAAAATATTTTATAAGAGATAATGTTTATGACTATATTTAATCATATATTAGGATTTCCTAGAATTGGTTTTCAAAGAGAATTAAAAATAGCTCAAGAAATGTATTGGTCTAAAAAAATATCTAAAATTAAATTAAAAAAAATTGGAAAAAAAATAAGAATTAAAAATTTAAAAACACAACAAAAAATGGGTTTAGATTTTTTATCTGTCGGAGATTTTTCTTGGTATGATCATGTTTTATCTACAACAATGATGTTAGGAAATATTCCGAAAAGGTTTATGACTTCTAATAATAAAATAGATATTGATACATTATTTTATATAGCTCGTGGAGTTTCTGATCATAATAACTCGACCAATCCTTCTGAAATGACTAAATGGTTTAATACTAATTATCATTATATCGTTCCAGAATTTAGTACAGATAGTGTATTTAATTTTTCTTGGAAGCAATTATTAAAAGAGATAGATGAAGCTTTATTAATAGGTAAAAATATTAAACCAGTGATTTTAGGACCTATGTCTTATCTTTGGTTAGGAAAAACTTATGAAGTAAATTTTAATCGTTTTGATTTATTAGATAAAATTTTACATGTATATAAAATTATTTTTTCTTGTTTAAAAAAAAAAGGAATTCAATGGGTTCAAATAGATGAACCAATTTTATCTTTAGATCTTTCTCCTGTATGGAAAAAAAATTTTATATTAAGTTATAATTATTTAAAGTGTAATATAAATATATTATTAACTACATATTTTGGAAATATTTCTCATAATTTAGATATTATTAAAGAAATTCCTATAAAAGGAATTCATTTAGATTTAGTTTCTGGGAATTATAATTTATCAGAATTAAAGACAAATTTTTCTCAAGATATAGTTCTTTCTTTAGGAATAGTTAATGGTAAAAATATATGGAAAACAGATCTATTAAAATATTATTTTTTAATAAAAAAAATATTAAAATATAGAGATAATATTTGGATTGGATCTTCTTGTTCTTTAATGCATGTTCCTGTAGATATTAATCAAGAAAAAAAAATGAAAACAGAATTAAAAGTTTTGTTTTCTTTTGCAGTACAAAAATGTTATGAATTATATTTATTAAGTAATGCTTTAAACATAAATAAGACAGATTTACTTGAATCATGGATTTTACCATTATTATCGTATAATAATATTATTAAAAATAATAAAAATAATGATATACAAGATAAAATATTAAATTTAAAGACAAAAGATTATAAAAGAAAAAATTCTTATAAAATTCGTTATAAAAAACAAAAAAATAAATTAAATTTACCTATTTTACCTATTACTACGATTGGTTCATTTCCTCAAACGAAAGATTTAAGAGATTTAAGATCTAGTTTTAAAGAAAAATTAATTACTAAAAAAGAATATAAAAAAAAAATTTTTAAAATTATAAAATATAATATTATTGAGCAAGAAAAATTAAATATAGATGTTTTAGTTCATGGAGAACCAGAACGTAATGATATGGTTGAATATTTTGGAGAAAATTTAGAAGGATTTTTATTTACAGATTATGGATGGGTTCAAAGTTATGGTTCAAGATGTGTAAAACCACCTATAATATATTCTGATATATCACGTGTTAGTCCGATTACTTTAGATTGGATAAAATATGCACAATCTTTAACAAAAAAACCTGTAAAAGGTATGTTAACTGGACCTGTAACTATTTTATTATGGTCTTTTCCAAGAGAAGATATTTCACATAAAACAATTGCTACACAAATTTCTTTAGCTTTAAAAGATGAAATATATGATTTAGAAAAAAATGGAATTAATATAATTCAAATTGATGAACCTGCTTTAAGAGAAGGTTTACCGTTAAGAGATATTGATAAGAAAAAATATCTTGATTGGGCTATAAATTCTTTTAAATTAACTGTTTCTGATGTAAAAGACAGTACTCAAATTCATACTCATATGTGTTATTGTGAATTTAATGATATTATACAATCTATATCTGATTTAGATGCTGATGTTATTACTATTGAAACTGCTCGTTCTAATATGGAAATATTAGCTTGTTTCAAAAATTTTAAATATCCAAATAGTATTGGTCCTGGATTTTATGATATTCATTCTCCTAATATACCTAAAGAAATAGATATTATAAAATTAATAAAAAAATCTATGAAAATTATTCCTATTAAAAAATTATGGATAAATCCTGATTGTGGTTTAAAAACACGTACTTGGATAGAAGTAAAATATGCTTTAAAAAATTTGGTATCAGCAACTTTAAAAATACGTTCTATTTTATCATAAATTTAACAGGAAATTTTAGCAAAATTTGATTTGCTAAAATTTCTAATTTTAATTTTTTAAATTTAAAATATAAATTTTATATAATAATTTTTATTTTAATAGAAATTTTGATGTTTTTTTTTAATTATATTTTGTTATATTTAAATATTTAATAGATAAAATTATTACATTAATTTATATTTAATGTTTAAAATGTCTAATATTTGTAAATATCATAGATATATTTTTTTTATTAGATAATTTAATAATTTCTGGATCTTTTATAGATCCTCCAGGTTGAATTATACATGATATATTTTTTTTTTTAGCTTCTAAAATATTATCTTCAAATGTTAAAAATGCATCTGAAGCTAATGTAATATTTTTAAGTTTTTTATGATTCTGATTTATTTTAGAATTTGCATTTTTAATTGCAAAAATTCTGCTAGTTTGTCCACTTCCAATGGAAATAGTAGAGCTTTTATAGATATATACAATCGCATTTGATTTAGAAAATTTAGCTATTTTCCATCCAAAAATTGCATTTTTTATTTCTGATTTGTTAGGAATTTTTTGAGTTTTTATATTCCATTTTTTAAAATTAAATTCATCATAATCTTTTTCTTGAATTAAAAATCTATTATTGATAGATTTTATTTCAAAATTTTGTAAAAAATCAATTTTTTGATTATTAGTTGTTAATATTCTTAAATTTTTTTTATAGTTTAAAATTTTTAATGTTTTTTTAGAAAAATCTGGTGCGATTATTATTTCTACGAATTGATTTTTTAAAATTAATTTTATAGTTTGAGAATTAATTTTTTTATTAAATGCAATTATTCCACCAAATGCAGAAATAGGATCACATTTGTATGCATTAATATATGCTTTTAAAATATTTTTTTTTGTGGAAGCGCCGCATGGTGTACCATGTTTTATAATTACACAAGATGGTTTTTTAAATTGAAATACGCATTCTAAAGCGATATTAGAATCTAAAATATTATTATAAGATAATTTTTTTCCTTGAATTTTTTCTAAAATTTTTTTATTTTTTTTAAATATATTATTGTTGAAATATATAGCTGCTTTTTGATGTTTATTTTCTCCATAAATTAATTCTTTTTCTTTTTTTAGAATTAAGTTAATTTTTTTAGGAAACAATTTATTTTTTAATTTTTTTTTATATTTTAAATTATATTTTTTTTTAAAAAATTTATATATATTATATTCATAATTATAAGAATATTTAAATGCTTTCATAGCTAATTTTAATCTTTCTTTTTTAGAAAATTTATTTTTTTTATGTTTAAATTTTTCTATTATGAAATCATAATCTTCAATATCAACTATAACTATAACTTTTTTGTAATTTTTTGCAGCAGCTCTAATTAATGATGGTCCACCAATATCTATATATTTTTTAAAATTTTTTATTTTTTTATTATTAGATTTAATAATTTTTTCAAACGGATAAAAATTACATACAACAAAATCTATCGAGATATTTTTTTTTTCGATATTATTTTTCTTAGAATTACTTAAAATTCCAGAATATATTTTTGGATGTAACGTTTTAATTTGACCATTCATACTTTCTTTGAATTTAGTATAATGAGATATTTTTTTACAAGGAATATTATTATTAATTAAAGTTTTTCGAGTTCCTGAAGTAGATAAAATTTTTATGTTATTTTTATTAAATGATTTTGATAATGTAATAATTTTAGATTTATTAAATACACTAATTAACACGTTTTTTTGATTTTTATAGGTTATCATATTTATCTTTAAAATTTAAAATAAAATTATAGAATTATAATAAAATTTTTTTAGAGATATTATTTATGTTAAATTTATAAAATTTAGTATATAATAATTCTATTATAATGATTTAATTAGCAGGGATTTTTTGATTTCCCTACTAATTTTATTAGAATATATTTTTTAGTATACAAAATTTATTTAACTGCTTTTTTCAAAGTTTTTCCAGAAATAAAAGAAGGAATTTTTGTTGCTAATATTTGAATTTCTTTCCCAGTTTTTGGATTTCTTCCTGTTCTAGCTGATCTTTTATTAATTTTGAATGTTCCAAATCCAACTAATTGTACATTTTCTTCTTTTTTAAGAGAATTAGTAATTTCAGATAATATAGTATCTAATATATATTTTGTTTTAATTTTAGAAATTAAAGATTTTTTTGCAACAATGTCTATTAGTTGTGATTTATTCATTTTTTAATCCTTAGTAATAAAAATAATATTTATAGAAAAATTTTATTATATGTTGAAATTACTTATAATAAAAAATTTTAAGAAACATATTTTAAAAAATAATTTAAATTTATATCTTTACATAATTTTTAAAATTTTAATTTTTTAAATTTTTAAAGATTGTGAGAATTCAATAATTCTGATAAATTTGCAGATGCTTCTTCTACACTAATTTTTTTATTTATACGATTTTTATTTTTTATATTATTTCTAGTTCGATATATATAATTATGAAATAATCTATTTTGATGATATTCATAACCAGTACCAGCAGGAATTAAGCGACCTACAATAACATTTTCTTTTAATCCTCTTAATTCATCTATTTTTCCAGCTACGGCTGATTCTGTAAGAACTCTTGTAGTTTCTTGAAATGATGCAGCTGAAATAAAAGATTCTGTAGCTAAAGACGCTTTAGTAATTCCTAATAAATCTCGATTATATATAATGATTTTTTTTTGTTTCTTTTTTAAATCTCTATTAGTCATTCTAATTTTAAAATATTCTATTTGTTCTCCATCTAAAAATTCTGAATCACCATGATCAATAATAGTTGCTTTTCTTAACATTTGTCTAATAATTACTTCAATATGTTTATCATTAATTTTAACTCCTTGTAATCGATATACCTCTTGTACTTCATTTACAATATATCTTGTAACAGATTGTACACCACGTAGTCTTAAAATGTCATGAGAAGATTCTGGACCATCGGAAATGATATCACCTTTTTCTACACGTTCACCTTCAAAAACATTTAGTTGCCTCCATTTTGGTATCATTTCTTCATATGTATTTTTTTTGTTTATAGAATTAATAATTAATCTTCTTTTTCCTTTTGTTTCTTTTCCAAAAGATATAATTCCATCTTTTTCAGCTAATATTGCTAGTTCTTTTGGTTTTCTTGCTTCAAACAAATCAGCTACTCGAGGTAATCCTCCTGTGATATCTTTTGTACTTACAGATTCTTGTGGAACTCTTGCTAAAGTATCTCCAGATTTAATTTGTACTCCGTCATGAAGTTGAACAATAGTTTTTCCAGGTAAAAAATATTGTGCAGGCATAGTAGTTCCAGGAATAAACACATCTGTTCCATCAGCATGAATAATTTTTAAAGAAGGTCTTAATTCTTTACCTAAAGTATTTCTTTCTGCTACATCTAAAATAATTATAGATGATAATCCAGTTAATTCATCTGTTTGTCTAATGATACTTTGTCCATCTAACATATCTATAAATTTTAAATATCCATTGACTTCTGTAATAACTGGAATAGTATGTGGATCCCAAACTGCTACAATTTCTCTAGAATATACTTTTTCTCCATTACGTTTTTCTAAAATAGCTCCATAAGGAATTTTATAACTTTCTTTAGTTTGACCTATTGAATCAATAATATTTAATTCTACATTACGAGCAGTAATAATTGTTTTTCCTAATGAATTAATAACTGATTTGGAACTACTTAATTTGATTATTCCATCATTTTTAATTTGTATATTAGATTCTGTAGCAATTCTTGAAGCAGCTCCTCCAATATGAAAAGTTCTCATAGTTAATTGTGTTCCAGGTTCACCAATAGACTGTGCAGCAATAACACCTATTGCTTCTCCTTTTTGAACTAATTTACCTCTGGCTAAATCACGTCCATAACAATATGCACATACTCCAAAATTTGTTTCACAATGAACTACTGAACGAACTTCAACATTATCAATAGAATGCATTTCTAAAATATCACAGTATTTTTCATTTAATAAAGTATTTTTTTTAATTAATATTTTTTTAGAGTTGTTTTTTAAAATATTATTCAATGTTACTCTTCCTAAAACTCTTTCTCTTAATGGTTCTTTTATATTTCCTCCTTCGATTATAGAAGTCATTATAATTCCATTTTTAGTTTGGCAATCATTTTCTGTTACTACAAGATCTTGCGCTACGTCAACTAATCTACGTGTTAGATAACCAGAATTTGCAGTTTTTAAAGCTGTATCAGCTAAACCTTTTCTTGCTCCATGTGTAGAAATAAAATATTGTAAAACATTTAATCCTTCTCTAAAATTTGCTGTAATAGGTGTTTCTATAATTGAACCATCGGGTTTAGCCATTAAACCTCGCATTCCTGCTAATTGTCTTATTTGAGCTGCTGATCCTCTAGCTCCAGAATCTGCCATAATAAAAATGTTATTGAATGAACTTTGTTTTTTAATTGTTTCTTTTTTTGTTTTAATATACGTTGTAGATAAATTTTCCATCATGGCTTGAGAAACTTTTTCATTAGCTGTAGACCAAATATCTACGACTTTATTATATCTCTCGCCTGCAGTAACTAATCCGGATTGAAATTGTTCTTGTATTTCTAATACTTCTAATTTAGCATCTTTAATAATGCTTGTTTTTTCTTTAGGAATTTCTATATCATCCATACCTACAGATGATCCAGATCTTGCAGCATATGCAAATCCAGTATACATTATTTGATCTGCAAAAATGACTGTTTTTTTAATACCTAAGATTCTATAACATGTATTAATCATTGCAGAAATTGTATTTTTTCTTAGAGTTTGGTTTACTAAAGAAAATGATAAACCTTTAGGAACAATGTTCCATAATATAGATCTTCCTATAGTAGTTTTAATTATTTTTCTATATTTTTTGTGAATTTTTTTATTTTTTTTTATGTATTCAGTGATACGAACATTAACAATAGAATGTAGGTCTGCTAATCCTAATTGATATACTTTTTCAGCTTCTTTTGGTCCAGAAAGAAGCATATTTTGTCCTTTTCCATGAATTTTTTTTCTTGTCATATAATATAATCCAAGTACTACATCTTGAGATGGTACAATAATTGGTTCACCGTTAGCTGGTGAAAGAATATTATTAGTAGACATCATCAAATTTTTAGCTTCATTTTGAGCTTCTATAGTAAGTGGTATATGTACAGCCATTTGATCTCCATCAAAATCTGCGTTATATGCAGCACATACTAATGGATGTAATTGAATTGCTTTTCCTTCAACAAGTATTGGTTTAAATGCTTGTATACCTAATCTATGTAAAGTAGGAGCTCTATTTAATAATACAGGATGTTTTTGAATTACTTCATCTAAAATGTCCCATACTATAGGATCTTCTCTTTCAACCATTTTTTTAGCAGATTTAATTGTATTTGCTAAATTTTTGCGTTCTAGTTTACCATATATAAATGGTTTAAATAATTCTAATGCCATTTTTTTAGGTAATCCACATTGATTTAGTTTTAGATACGGACCTACTGTAATAACTGATCTTCCTGAATAATCTACTCTTTTTCCGAGAAGATTTTGACGAAATCTTCCTTGTTTGCCTTTAATCATATCAGCTAAAGATTTTAATGGTCTTTTATTAGAACCAATAATCGCTCTTCCTCTTCTTCCATTATCTAGAAGTGCATCTACTGATTCTTGAAGCATTCTTTTTTCATTTCTTACTATAATATCTGGAGCAGATAATTCTATTAATCGTTTTAAACGATTATTACGATTAATTACTCTTCTATATAAATCATTTAAATCAGATGTAGCAAATCTTCCTCCGTCTAGTGGAACTAAAGGTCTTAAATCTGGCGGAAGAATAGGTAAAACAGTTAAAATCATCCATTCTGGTTTATTTCTTGAATTAATAAAAGATTCAATTAATTTTACTCTTTTAGTTGTTTTTTTTTTTTTAGTTTCTGAATGAGTTTTATTTAGTTCTTTTTTTAGTTTCTTATATTCTTTTTTTAAATTAATATTTTTTAAAAGAATTTGTATAGCTTCAGCACCCATTTCTGCTTGAAAATCATCTCCAAATTCTTCTATTGCTTCAGCATTTTGTTCTTCTGAAAAAATAGTTCCAATTTTTAGAGTAGTCATTCCACTATTAATTACTACATAGGATTCAAAATATAAAACGCGTTCGATATCTCTTAAAGGCATATCTAAAAGTAGCCCAATTCTTGATGGTAAAGATTTTAAAAACCAAATATGAGCAATGGGAGATGCTAGTTCTATATGACCCATTCTTTCTCTTCTTACTTTACTTTGAGTGACTTCTACACCGCATTTTTCGCAAACAACGCCTCTATGTTTTAATCTTTTATATTTTCCACATAAACACTCGTAGTCTTTTACTGGTCCAAAAATTCTAGCACAAAATAATCCATCTCTTTCAGGTTTAAATGTTCTATAATTAATTGTTTCTGGTTTTTTAATTTCGCCATGTGACCAAGATCGAATAACTTCAGGAGAAGATAGAGAAATTTGTATTGCATTAAAATCTTTAATGTAGCTTTTAGATTTAATAAATTTAAATAGTTCTTTCAAAAATTTTTTTCCTATATTTATAAGTATTATTTTAAAAATTCTATTATTTTAAATATAAAAAATTTTTTATTTAATTTTTTAACGCGATATTAATACCCAATGAACGAATTTCTTTTAAGAGTACATTAAAAGATTCAGGCATACCAGGTTCCATAATATGTTTTCCATCTACAATATTTTTATATATTTTAGTTCTTCCACTTACATCATCAGATTTTACAGTTAGCATTTCTTGTAACGTATAAGAAGCTCCATAAGCTTCTAATGCCCATACTTCCATTTCTCCAAATCTTTGACCTCCAAATTGCGCTTTTCCTCCTAATGGTTGTTGTGTAACTAAACTATATGATCCTGTAGATCTTGCATGCATTTTATCATCTACTAAATGATTTAATTTTAAAATATACATGTATCCTACTGTAACTGGTTTTTCAAATTTTTCTCCTGTACGTCCATCAAATAAAGAAATTTGACCAGAATCAGGAATGTCTGCAAGTGATAAGAATTCTTTGATATTTTTTTCTTTAGCTCCATCAAATACTGGTGTTGCAACAGGGATTCCTTTTTTATAATTATTCGCTAAGCATAAAATTTCTTCATCAGAGAATTGTTCTAAGTTAATTTTTTGACGTTTATGGTTTCCTATATTAAATGTTTTTTGCATAAAATTTCTAATTTTTGAAATTTTTTTATATTTTTTTAAAATTTTTTCTATTTTTTCTCCAATACCTCTAGCTGCCATTCCTAAATGTGTTTCCAATATTTGCCCAATATTCATTCTAGAAGGAACTCCTAATGGATTTAAAACAATGTCTATTGGTATTCCATTTACATCATATGGCATATCTTCTACTGGATTAATTTTAGATATAACCCCTTTATTTCCATGTCTTCCAGCCATTTTGTCACCTGTTTGTAGATATCTTTTTACAGCTAAATAAATTTTTACTATTTTTAAAATTCCAGGTGATAGATCATCTCCTTTTTTAATTTTTTTCTTTTTATCTCTTATTTTTTTATGAAATTTTTTTGCAAGTAATTTATGTTGTTTTTGTAATTTTTTTAAAATAATTTTCGATTCTTTATTTTTTAATTTTAAAAGAAAAAGTTTTTCTATAGGTTGATTTTTAAAATTTTCATATAATAGATCTTCTTTAACTAAAATAGATTTAACTTGTCTCAATAAATCTAATTCAAACATTTTTTTTTCTTCTAATAAATCTTTTTCAATTTGTTTAATTTGCATTTCTTCAATTTCAATTGTTCTTTTATCTTTTTTAATTCCATCTCGAGTAAAAATTTGAACGTCAATAACAGTTCCGAAAACTCCATTAGGAGCTCTTAAAGAAGTATCTTTTACATCAGAAGCTTTTTCTCCAAAAATTGCGCGAAGTAATTTTTCTTCTGGAGTAAGTTGAGTTTCTCCTTTAGGTGTAACTTTTCCTACTAATATATCTCCTCCACGTACTTCTGCACCAATATAAACAATTCCTGATTCATCTAATTTAGATAGCGCAGATTCACCGATATTCGGTATATCTGAAGTGATTTCTTCTGCACCTAATTTTGTATCTCTAGAAATACATGATAATTCTTGAATATGAATACTTGTAAATCTATCTTCTATAACAACTTTTTCTGAAATAAGTATAGAATCTTCAAAATTATAACCATTCCATGGCATAAAAGCGACTCTCATATTTTGTCCTAAAGCAAGTTCACCTAAATCAGTAGCTGGTCCATCACTTAAAACATCTCCTTTCGTAATAGTATCTTTCAAGGAAATACAAGGAGTTTGATTAATACATGTATTTTGATTAGAACGTTTATATTTAATTAAATGATAAATATCTATTCCAGCTTGATTTTTTTTAATTTCTTTTTTATGAACTTTGATTACTATTCTAGAAGCATCAATATAATTTACAATACCTCCTCTTTTTGCAATTATAGTAACTCCAGAATCTATTGCAACTGATCTTTCCATTCCTGTACCAACTAAAGGTTTTTCTGATTTTAGTACTGGTACAGCTTGTCTTTGCATATTTGCTCCCATCAGTGCACGATTTGCATCATCGTGTTCTAAAAAAGGAATTAAAGATGCTCCTACAGATACCATTTGTTGATTGGATACATCCATATAATCTATTTGTTTTTTTTTAAACAATCTAGATTCGTTTTTATATCTACATGTAATTAATTTATCTATAATTTTTTTTTTAGAATTTAAATTAGTATTTGCTTGGGCAATAATAAAATTTCCTTCTTCAATAGCAGATAAATATTCTATTTTATCTGTAACATATCCATGAGATACTTTTCTATAAGGAGTTTCTAAAAATCCATATTTATTAGTACGTGCATATACTGATAAAGAATTTATTAATCCAATATTTGGTCCTTCTGGAGTTTCAATTGGACATACTCTTCCATAATGTGTAGGATGTACATCTCTGACTTCAAATCCAGCTCTTTCTCGTGTTAAACCACCGATTCCAAGAGCAGAAATTCTTCTTTTATGAGTAATTTCTGAAAGAGGATTATTTTGATCCATAAATTGTGATAGTTGACTTGATCCAAAAAATTCCTTTACAGCAGCTGAAATTGGTTTAGCGTTTATCATATCTTGAGGCATTAACACATCAATATCACCAATAGATAATCTTTCTTTAACAGCTCTTTCTACTCTAATTAGTCCAACTCTGAATTGATTTTCTACCATTTCTCCTACAGAACGAACTCTTCTATTACCTAAATGGTCAATATCATCAATTTCTCCTTTTCCGTTTCTGATACTAATTAATTTTTGAATAACATCGATTATATCTTTTTTATTAAGAATATTTTTTCCAGTAATTTTTTTTCTAGAAACTGATCTATTAAATTTCATTCTTCCTACAGAAGATAAATCATATTTTTCTTTTGAAAAAAATAAAGATTCAAATAATTTTTCAGAAGCTTCTTTTGTTGGTGGTTCTCCTGGTCTCAACATTCTATAAATTTCAAATAACGCACTAAATTTATCTGTAGTAAAGTCAATTTTTAGTGTTTCAGAAATGTATGGACCATGATCTAAATCATTTGTAAATATAGTTTTTATTATATTAATATTAGCTTCTTTGATCTTTTTTATAATTTCTAAAGTAAATTTTTCATTAGAAGAAATAATTAATTTATCATTTTGATCAAAATAATCTTGAGAAGATATTTTTCCAATAAGATATTCAATTGGTACATTAATAGAATTTACATTATTTTTTTTTAATTTTCTAATATGTTTTGCAGTTACTCTTTGGTTTTTTTTTAAGTATATTATATTATTTTTTTTGATATGAAAAGAAACTGTCTCACCTCTTAATCTTTCTGGAATTAATTTCATTTTTAAAGATTTATCTTGAAATTCAAAAATATTTTTTTCAAAAAAAATTTTTAATATTTCTGGAGTATGATATCCTAATGCTTTTAATAAAATTGTAACTGGAAACTTTCTACGTCGATCAATTCTAACAAATAAATGATCTTTTGGATCAAATTCAAAATCTATCCAAGATCCTCTATAAGGAATAATTCTTGCATTATATAGTATTTTTCCTGATGAATGTGTTTTTCCTTTATCACTATCAAAAAAAACACCTGGGCTTCGATGTAATTGTGATACTACGACACGTTCAGTTCCATTTATGATAAAAGTTCCATTTTTAGTCATAATAGGAATTTCTCCCATATAAACTTCTTGTTCTTTAATATCTTTAATTTTTTTATTTAATGTATCTTTTTCATATATAATTAAACGTAAAGTAACTTTTAATGGAACTGCGTATGTTGTTCCTCTAATATGACATTCCATCATATTAAAACTTTTTTTTCCTAATCTATATTTTACGTATTGAATTTCAGCGCTTTCATTATAACTTTTTATAGGAAATACTGATTTTAAAGCGGATTCTATTCCATTTGCTTTGTTTTTATTATGGTCCATAAATTTTTTAAATGAATCAATTTGAATTGATAGCAAGTAAGGAATATCTAAGACTTGAGGTTTTTGTCCAAAATCTTTTCTAATTCGTTTTTTTTCTGTATAGGAATAAACCATTGAATTTCTCTATTGAATAAAAGTTTTGTTGAAAATAAATTTTTTAAAAATAATTAATATTTTTTAAAAAATTTTAAATTTATTTAAAATTTTTATATTAGAAATTTTGTATACTGGTGATTGATATCACCAGTTTAATTTAATTTTTAATAAATTAATAAATTTATTTTATTATTTAATTTCAATTTCAGCTCCAGCAGTTTCTAAAGTTTTTTTTAAAGATTCTGCTTCTTCTTTATTAACTTTTTCTTTTAATAGAACAGGAGCTGATTCTACTAAATCTTTTGCTTCTTTTAAACCTAAACTAGTCAAACTTCTGACAGCGCGTATTACAGAAACTTTATTTTTTCCTATAGATTTAATATGTACATTAAATTCTGATTTTTCTTCTACTTTTTTAATTTCTGGAGTATTATTATTTATTGGTATAACAGAAGATACATCAAATTTTTTTTCCATAGATTTTATTAAATCCATAATTTCCATTACAGACATTTTTGATACTGTTTTTAATATTTCTTCTTGAGTCATTGACATATTTTTCCTAATATAAATAAAGTTTATTCTAATTTTTATCTTTTTGTATTTTAATAGCTGTTAAGATACGTACAAATTTTCCGATTGCTGCTTCTTTTAAAGTAAAAATAAGTTTTTGTATAGATTCTTTATATGTAGGTATTAAAGCTAATTTTTCTATATGACTTGGTTCAATAAATTTTCCTTCAAATGCAGCTCCTTTAATTTTAAAAGTTTTATTTTTTTTGGAAAAAAAATATAATAATTTTGCTGCACTTCCAGGATGTTCTATTGAATGAGCAATTAAAGTAAATTGATTCAATGTTTTTTGTAAACATTGAAAAGGTGTATTTTGAATTGCTCTTTTTAATAAAGTATTTTTTACGACATTTATTTTTACTCCATTTTTTCTAGCTTTTTTACGTAATGCATTAATTTGATTTACATTAATTTGATTTGAGTTTGCTACTACTGCAGATAATGATTTTTTTGATATTTTTTTGATTTTTTTAATAATTATTTTTTTTTTTTGAAGATTAACTGACATTTTTACTCCTAGATTTTTTTTTAGAAATCCTTTATAATTATTATAATAAGAAATTTATAAATATTTTTTAAAAATTTTAATAAAATCTATAAGATTAATATTTTTATATTATTTAAAATTATTTTTTTAAAAATAAACAAATAAAAAAACCTAATTTCTTACTAAAATGTATAAAATTAATTAAGAAACTAGGATATATTAGATTTTAAAAAAAAATTTAATAAGTTTATTCTAAAAAATTTTTTTCTAGTTCAATTGATTTTCCCATCGTAGTCGTTAAAAATATTTTTTTTATATATATTCCTTTAGATTTAGAAGGTTTTTGTTTTTTTAAAGAATTAATAAGATGTATTAAATTTTCTTTAATTTTTTTTTCAGAAAAACTTGTTTTTCCTATAGAAGTATGTATAATTCCATTTTTATCATTTTTATATCTTATTTGTCCATTTTTTATTTCTTGAACTATATCAAAAATATTTGATGTAATTGTTCCTAATTTATAGCTTGGCATAAGTCCTTTTGGTCCTAAAATAGATCCTAATAAACCTACTATTTTCATAGATTCAGGTGTTGCTACAGTTACATTAAATTTAATTTGATCATTTTTTATTTTTTGTGATAAATCTTCCATACCAACATATTCAGCTCCAGCTTTTTTTGCATCTTCTGCTTTTTTTCCATGAGCAAATACTGCTACTTTAATTTTTTTTCCAGTACCATGAGGAAGTTTTGTAGAACCTCTAACGTTCTGTTCAGTTTTTTTAGCATTAATTCCTAACATAATTGCTACATCAAAACTTTCAATGAATTTTCTTTTAGATTTTTTTTTTAAACTTAAAATAGCATTTTCTATGTCTGTTATATTAATTTTTTTTTTATATATTTTAGAATTTTTATTTTTCATATTTTTTAAGAATTTTCTTCAATTTTTAAACCCATAGATTTTGCTGTTCCTATAATAGATTTACTAATTTTATCTAGATTTGCTCCAGTCATATCTGATTTTTTTATTTTAGCTATTTCTTCTATTTGAGATTTTTTAATTGTACCAACAAAATCAGTTTTAGGTTTTTGAGATCCAGTTTTGATACCTGCATATTTTTTTAATAGTATAGATGCTGGAGGTGTTTTTGTAATAAATGTAAATGTTTTATCCGAAAATACACTAATTAATACAGGTATTGGTAAACCTTTTTCTAGTTTATTAGTTTCAGTATTAAATTTTTTACAAAAATCCATTATATTTAATCCTTTTTGACCTAATGCTGGTCCTACTGGTGGACTAGGATTTGCTTGACCAGCTGGAATTTGCAATTTTATATATGCTGTTATTTTTTTTGACATGAATATTCTCTTTTTTGATAGAAATTTTTTATGTATTTTTTTCTACTTGATTAAAATCTAATTCTACAGGAGTAGATCGTCCAAATATAGATATAGAAACTTTTAATCTATTTTTATCATAGTCAATTGTTTCTACAATTCCATTAAAATCTGAAAATGGTCCACTATTTACTCGAATATTTTCTCCGGGTTCAAATAATGTTTTTGGTCTTGGTTTATTTCCAATTTGACGTAGTTTATTTTTTATTTTTTGAATTTCTTGATTATTAATTGGAAATGGTTTGTCTGGAGATCCTCCAATGAATCCAATGACTTTAGGTATACTTTTTATTAAATACCAACTAAAATCATTTATAATCATTTGTATTAATACATATCCTGGAAAAAATTTATATTCGCTTTGTTTTCTTTTTCCTTTTTTAATTTCTATTACTTCTTCTGAAGGAATCATAATTTTTCCAAATATATCTTGGATATTTTTTTGTTTAATATGATCTTTAATAGATTGTGCTACTTTATTTTCAAATCCTGAATAAATTTGTATCGCATACCATTTTTTTTTTTTGTAGGTTCAATTTTCATTGAATAAACCTTTATTTTATGTAATAGATGTTATAAATGAGATAATATAAAATATTATGTTATCTAAACACCATAATATTATTGATATGAATGAACTAATTAAAATGATAATAAGTGTAGTATATAAAGTTTCTTTTTGTGTAGGCCAGGTAATATTTTGTCTCTCATAATTAATTTCTTGCAATATATTTTTAATATTAAAAAAGTATGTATTAATAATTATAACGATTAATAATATACACATGAAAAATATAAAGAGATTAATAAATCTATATTTTATAGATAAAAAATAATAATTTTTTAAAAAGAAAGTTATTAAAATAATCGCTAAAATAATAAGAATATTTATTTTTTTTTTAAGAATTAAGCTGATTTTATTAAAAATATTAGATTTCATTAGAAATCCTAAAAAATAAAATTTTATAAATTTAAATTTAGAAAATAATTTTATGCTGATACCCAGATTTGAACTGGGGATCTCACCCTTACCAAGGGTGCGCTTTAAACCACTAAGCCATACCAGCTTTTTATATTTTTTATTTTATCTTTTTTTTTAAAATTATAATAGAATTGAGCGAACAGTGGGAATTGAACCCACATTATCAACTTGGAAGGTTGAGGTAATATCCTTTATACCATGCTCGCAATATTTTTTAATGGTGGGAGAAGGATTCGAACCTTCGAAGTCTAAGACGTCAGATTTACAGTCTGCTCCCTTTGGCCGCTCGGGAATCCCACCTTTTTTGGTGCATAAAAATAAAATTTTCTATTTTTTTGCCGGCTACCGGAATCGAACTGGTGACCTACTGATTACAAGTCAGTTGCTCTACCTATTGAGCTAAGCCGGCGATTTAAAAATTAATATAAATATTTTTTAAAAAATAAGATTTTAATAAAATATTTTAAATTAAGTGTATATTTTACTTTTTTTTTAAACAAAAATCAAATACTTAAGTATGTTTTTATTTAAATAGTATAAATATATTTAAATTATGATATTTAATTAAATTTAAATAATTTCTAAATTAAGTTTCATATATTAATTTCTAATGTTTAAAAAAAATATATTTGATTTAATCTTAAGATTATATAAATAAAATTTTTTATAATAATTTTTTCTTTCATTTTTTATTAATTTAATTACAATTTTTTTAATATGATAAAATATTTAAATTATATAATTTTTTATGTATTTTAATTTTTGTCTATTTATAAATTTTTATTACTATTTGTATAGCATAATATTTTAGATTTTTGTATTTTATTATTTTAAATTATTTATAATTATGAGAAAAAAGTTTATGAACTTATTAAAAAAAAAATTTATGCATTATAGAAATGAAAATTATTTATCTATTTTGAACAAAATTAATTTATCTTTTGAATTTTTTCCACCTTCAAAAAAAAATTTAAATCAACTATTTTGGGATTCAATTAAAAAATTAAGTTCTTTAAATCCGATTTTTATGTCTGTGACTTATGGAGCTAATAATGGTAATAAAAATAATACATATAATTTTGTAAAAAAATTAAGAAATTATACCAAAATAAATTCTGTACCTCATATGACTTGTGTGCATGAGAATAAGTCACAATTAATAAAAATTGCTTTAAAATATTGGAATAATGATATTAAACATATTTTAGCTCTTCGTGGAGATTATCTTCATAAAAATACTAAAATAAAAATGTATGCTAAAGATTTAGTTATATTATTAAAAAACATAGCTGATTTTAAAATATCTGTTGCAGCTTATCCAGAAATTCATCCAGAATCTAAAAGTTTACAAAGTGATTTAATGTATCTAAAAGATAAAATTGAATCTGGAGCACATCAAGCAATTACGCAATTTTTTTTTGATATAGATAATTTCTTACGATTTAGAGATAGATGTTTAGGTGTTGGTATTAAAGCAAAAATTATACCTGGAATCTTACCAATTAAAGATTTTAATCAAGTATATAAATTTTGTTTACTTTCAAATATATATGTTCCAACTTGGATAAAAAATTTATATTTAAAATCAAATCAAAGTCTAGAAGAAAAAAATAAAATAGGATCTCAGTTAGCAATTAATATGATACAATCTTTATACGAAGAAGGAGTTTATGATTTTCATTTATATACTTTAAATAAATCAGATTTTATATATTCTATTTGTTGCGATCTATAATTTTTTAATTAAAAGCATTTGATTTAATAAAATAAATTTTATATATTTTAAATGATATATTTAAAATTTTTTAATTTAATATTTATTTTTTTAAATTATAAAAAAATATTTTTATATAAAATTTTTGAGGAAAAAATTTTGAATAAAAAAAAAGTTGTTTTAGCATATTCTGGTGGTTTAGATACCTCAGCGATTATTCCTTGGATCAAAGAAAATTATAATTTAGATATTTTTGCTTTAGTAGTGAATATAGGACAATCTGAAGATGATTTATACGGTATTCAAGAAAAAGCTATAAAATCAGGAGCAATTGGATGCAAGATTTTTGATTTAAGAGAAAATTTTGCGAAAAATTATATTTATCCTTTATTAAAAATAGGTTCTTTATATGAAGGTACATATTTATTAGGTACAGCAATTGCTAGACCAATCATTGCAAAAGCTCAAGTAAAATTAGCTAAAGAAATTGGAGCTATTGCTGTAGCACATGGTTCTACGGGTAAAGGTAATGATCAAGTAAGATTTGAAATGGCTTATTCTACTTTAGCTCCTGAATTAAAAATTATTGCTCCCTGGAGAGAATGGAAATTTAAGTCTCGTGAAGATTTATTGGAATATTTACATAAAAAAAATATTTCTACTACAGCTACTTTAAAAAAAATTTATAGTAGGGATGAAAATATTTTTCATATTTCTACAGAAGGTGGTGTTTTAGAAGATTTATGGAATCAGTCAAATAAGGATTGTTGGGTTTGGACGAATAATCCAGAAGATTCACCGAATCAACCTGAATATATTTCTTTATATATTAAAAATGGTTGTGTTGTATCTATAAATAATAAAATTACAAATCCTGTACAATGTTTAGAAAAATTAAATAAAATTGGTGCAATACATGGAATTGGTCGTGTAGATATAGTAGAAAATAGATTAGTTGGATTAAAATCTAGAGGTTGTTATGAAACTCCTGGTGGAACAATTATATATCATGCAATTAGAGCTATTGAACAATTAACTTTAGATAAAGAATCCATGAAATGGAGAGAGAAATTAGCGTTAGAAATGTCTCATATTATTTATGATGGTCGTTGGTTTACACCTTTAAGAAAATCTATTCAATCTGCGTCTAATTCTTTATCTAAATCAGTTACTGGAGAAGTAGTATTAAAATTATATAAAGGTGTTGTTTCTGCGATACAAAAAAAATCTCTGAATTCATTATATTTAAAATCTTATTCTACTTTTGGTCGAGATTCTGTATATAAACAATCGGATGCATCTGGATTTATTAATCTTTTTTCTTTATCTTCTAAAATTCGTGCTCTTAAAGAAAAATAATTTTGTGTAATTTGTCTTCTAAAATTTTTATGGAAAATTTAAAATATGGCTCTTTGGGGTGGAAGATTTTTAAAAAAATCTAATAGTTTTTTTAAAAAATTTAATAATTCTTTACAAACTGATTATGTTTTAGTAAAACAAGATATACAAGCTTCTATTGCTTGGTCTAAAATTCTTTTAGAAAGCAAAATTATTAAAGATTATGAACAAAAACAATTAGAAACAACATTAAATTTTATTTTTCAGGAAATTCAAAAAAATCCTAAAAAAATTTTATTAAGTGAAGCAGAAGATATACATTCTTGGGTAGAAAAAAAATTAATTTATATTTTAGGAGATATTGGAAAGAAATTACATACTGGTAGAAGTCGTAATGATCAAGTAACAACAGATTTAAGATTATGGGTAAAAGAAAAAATTAATTATTTAAAAAAAAGTATTGTAAGATTACAAGAATCTTTAATATTTTTATCTGAAAAAAATATTTCATCTATTTTTCCTGGATATACACATTTACAACAAGCTCAACCAATTATTTTTTCACATTGGTGTTTAGCTTATTTTGAAATGATACAAAGAGATTTTTCTAGACTAAATGATTGTTTTAAACGTGTCAACATTAGTCCTTTAGGATCTGGTGCTTTATCTGGTACAGGGTGGAAAATTAATAGAAAAAAATTAGCTTATTTAATGGGTTTTTCTAAAGCTACTAATAATAGTTTAGATAGTGTTTCTGATAGGGATTATGTAGTAGAATTATTATCTATTGCTTCTATAGGAATGATGCATTTATCTAGATTTTCAGAGGATTTAATTTTTTTTAATTCAGGAGAATGTAACTTTATTGAATTATCAGATGAAGTTACTTCAGGATCTTCTTTAATGCCTCAAAAAAAAAATCCAGATGCATTAGAGTTAATTCGAGGAAAAACTGGAAGTGTATATGGTTCTTTATTAAATATTCTTGTTTTACTTAAAGGATTACCATTAGCTTATAACAAAGATATGCAAGAAGATAAAAAAAATTTATTTGATTCGTTAAAGACATGGGAATCCTGTTTAAATATGTCTAAAATAGTATTGTTTGGATTAAAAATAAATATTTCTAAATGTTATAAAACTGCTGAAAAAGGATATATAAATTCTACTGATTTAGCAGATTATTTAGTACGTCAAGGTATGAGTTTTAGAGATTCACATGATTTGTCTGGAAAAATAGTATTATATGCTATTTCTAAAAAAAAATGTTTATCAGAATTAAAGTTATCTGAATTTAAAAAATTTTCAGATTTGTTTAAAAATGATGTTTATACACATATTAATTTAATAAATTGTTTAGAAAAAAAAATATCTCGTGGTGGTACATCAAAAAAGCAAATATTAAAAGCAATATCTCGATCTAAAAAACAAATTTTAAAAAATATTTCTATATAAATTGAAGTAATTTTTTAAATAAAATTTAAAAAAAATATTTTATTTCATAAAAAAATTAAAATTTTTTTAAGTAATTTATATAAATTATTAAATCTTTTGATCAAAATTTAAATAAAATATATATTGTTTAGAATAATTTTAATAGGGTTTCAAATGAAAAATCTTTTCTATTTTATACATAATCATTTATTTCTTTTTTCTGCATGGTTAATATTATTTTTTTCAATAATTTCTTCTATTACTCAAAAATTATTTTCAAAAGCAAAATTAATTGATATAAATCATGTTAAATTATTTATTAATAATCAATCTGCAATTATTATTGATGTTCGTTCAAAAAAAAATTTTTTAAAAGGTTTTATTCCAAATTCTATAAATATTCCTTTGAAAAAAATTTACAGTTATGATTTAAATAAATTAAATGCTTTTAAAAATAAAAATATTATTTTTGTATCTGATAATAATATTTTTTTACAGGATTGTGTTGATATTTTTTATAAAAACAATTTTAAAAATTTATTTATTCTAAAAAATGGATTAAAAAATTGGAATATAAAAAAATTACCGTTAATATGTAGGAAATAATTTAATTTTAAATATTTTTTTTAATATGAATTATTGTATATAAATAAAAATATTCATAACTTATTAGAGATCATTTATGTTAGAAGAAAAAATACAAACAGAAGAAAAAATAAAAAAGTTTCATATTCAGAAGATTTATACAAAAGATATTTCTTTTGAATCTCCTTATACTCCAAAAATTTTTAAAGAGAAATGGGATCCAAAAATTTCTTGTGATTTAAATACTATTTGTGATCAATTAGAAGGTGATTTATTTGAAGTAATTTTACGAGTAACAGTTAAGGTTAATATTAAACGTAAATTAGTATTTTTATGTGAAGTACATCAAGCTGGAATTTTTTATATTCAAGGTATTAAGAAAAAAGAATTATCTCATTGTTTAAATGTATATTGTCCAAGTATTCTTTTTCCTTATGTAAGAGAAAATATTTCTAATTTAACGTCTAAAGGTGGTTTTCCTCAATTAAATTTAGAACCTGTTAATTTTGATTTAGCATTTAATCAAATTAAATCTAAAAAAAATTTTAAAGATTAATTGTAAAAAAATATTTTTAAAATAAATTCTTAAAATTTTAATTATTCTGTTAACAATAATCATATTTAATTATTGTTAACGATATTTTTAAATATTTAATTTTATCTATAAATATTTTTTTTTTTTTTATTTCTTTTAATTATCTAAAAAACTTTTTAATATTTCAGATCTACTTGGATGCCGTAATTTTCTTAATGCTTTTGCTTCAATTTGGCGAATTCTTTCTCTTGTAACATCAAATTGTTTACCTACTTCTTCTAATGTATGATCTGTATTCATATCAATTCCAAATCTCATACGTAATACTTTTGCTTCTCTAGGAGTTAAGCTAGATAGAATATTATGAGTAGCATTTTTTAAACTTTTAGAAGTAGCGGATTCTAGAGGTAATTCTAATGTAGTATCTTCAATAAAATCTCCTAGATGAGAATCTTCGTCATCTCCTATAGGTGTTTCCATAGAAATTGGTTCTTTAGCAATTTTTAATACTTTTCTAATTTTATCTTCTGAAATTAACATTTTTTCAGATAATTCTTCTGGAGTAGGTTCACGACCTATTTCTTGTAACATTTGTCTAGAAATTCTATTAAGTTTATTAATAGTTTCGATCATATGTACAGGTATTCTGATTGTGCGAGCTTGATCTGCTATTGATCTAGTTATTGCTTGTCTAATCCACCATGTTGCATAAGTAGAAAATTTATATCCTCTACGATATTCAAATTTATCTACTGCTTTCATTAAACCAATATTTCCTTCTTGTATTAAATCTAAGAATTGTAATCCCCTGTTTGTATATTTTTTTGCAATTGAAATTACTAATCTTAAATTAGCTTCAACCATTTCTTTTTTTGCATATTTAGCTTTTTTTTCTCCAAGAACAATTTTTTTATTAATTTTTTTAATTTGACTAATTTTTAATTGAACTTTTTTTTCGATTTGAATTAATTTATTTATTCTATATTGAATAATTTTTTCTAATTTATGAATTTTTTTAGACCAATTTAAATTCATTTTTTTTATTTTCATTAACCATTTCTGATTTGTTTCATTTCCTAAAAAAAGTTTTATAAAAATATTTTTGGGAATATGACATTTTTCTACAAATAGTTTCATCAGAATATTTTCATGCATCCGAATACGTTGAATTATATAATGCATGCTTTTTTTTAAATAATTAAATTGTTTTGGAGCCAATTTAAATTGTTTAAAAATTATAGATAATTTTTTTATTTCTCGAATAGAATCTTTATGATTCCGAGTTTTTTTTTGAACAATTTTTTTTGTAAGAATATATTGATTTTTTAATTCAGAAAATTTTTTTTTCATTAATTTCTTGTCGATAAAATCTTCTTCTGTACTTTTTTTGTTTTCTTTTTGAAAATTTTCATTTATATCATGTATTTCTAAATGAAAGTGATTATTTTTAATATTAGTATATGTATATTCAATATTTTGATCTAAAAATCCTGTAATAACATCAGAAATTTTTATTTTTCCAGATTGAATTTGATTATATTTTTTTAAAAGATATTGAATAGATTTAGGATATTCTGAAACTGAAGCTTGAATTTGTTTAATTCCAGCTTCGATTTTTTTTGCTATTTTAATTTCTCCTTCTCTAGTTAATAATTCTACTGTACCCATTTCTCTCATATACATTCGTATTGGATCTGTTGTACGTACTAATTCTGTTTCAACATTAGATAATACTTGTGTAGCTGCTTCTACTATTTCTTCATCTGCATGATTAGTATGATTTAAGCGTAAATCGTCTGAATCGGGTACTTTTTCTACTACTTGGATTCCCATATCATTAATAATTTGAATGATATCTTGAATTTGTTCTGAATCAATCATATCTTC
This sequence comes from Buchnera aphidicola (Chaitophorus sp. 3695), assembly GCF_964058985.1. NCBI lineage: Bacteria > Pseudomonadati > Pseudomonadota > Gammaproteobacteria > Enterobacterales > Erwiniaceae > Buchnera > Buchnera aphidicola. The sequence goes on from NZ_OZ060379.1 coordinate 48,874, forward strand.
TGGTAAATGATCGTTAATCTCAGCAAAAGTTAAAAATCCTTGCTCTTTACCATAAGTAATAAGCGCTTTAAGCTGTGATTTTTGGTTTTTATCCATAAGATAATATCCATTTTATAAATTTTTAATTAAGGAAATTTTGTTGTATTATATAAAAATAAGTAATTATAATAAATTTATTACAGTAAATAGTTTTTAATAGAAATTTTATTATATTTTTTAATTATTTTTTTATTAATTGACCAAAATTTATTTTTTTCTGTATGATTTAGACCATTTTTTTGTTCTTTTAGTAATAATTTTTTTAATTTATTTTTTAATGATTTTATATATAAAAAATTAATTAATTCTAAAAATGTTTTTTTTATTTTTGTTTTTGAAATCATATGATTCCATATAGATAAATATTTTAAAATTGAATATATTTTTTTTCCTCTATATTGTTCTAATAGAAATCCAGTATTTATTTGAGGATTGAGATAACATTTTTTAATAATACTGAAAAAAATTTTCATACCTTTATATTTTATTTTAGAGAGTTTTTTTTTTGAAATTAATATATATAATTTTGGATTTTGAATGATAAGACTAATTAAAATTTTCATTAAACTATACTTTTTTTGTACGGTATAATTATTTTTTATTTTTTTTTTTTTTAAAATATTATTAAAATAATTTTTATTTAATATTCCGACTTTTTTTCCTAATAATTTATATAAAAATAATTTATAGGTTTTACTACGAATGTTTTTAATTAAAGATATAGCTTGATATATAAAATCTTTTTTTCCTTCTATTGTACAAAGATCATATTTTTTTATAAGATATTGAAATAAATATTCTGACATATATATAGATTTCTTTATTTTTTTTTTAAAAGCTTTTTTTCCTTTTTTTTTTATAAAAGAATCTGGATCTTCATTTTTTTCAAGAAAAATAAATTTAATATTACGATCTTGATATAAATGTGGTAAAGAATTAACTAATGTTTTCCAAGATGCATTTCGTCCTGCTATATCTCCATCATAACAAAATATAATTGTTTTAGTTATATTAAATAAAATTTGAAAATGTTCTTTTGTGCATGCTGTTCCTAAAATAGAAATTACATTTTTAATTTTAAATTGAGTAAGTAGAATGACGTCAAAATATCCTTCTACAACAATTAGGTATTTTATATTTTTTTTTATATTTTGAATCTCATATAATCCATATATGATTTTTTTTTTATGAAAAATTTCTGTTTCTTGAGAGTTTATATATTTAGGTAATTTATTTTCTTGTAAAGAGCGTCCTCCAAAACCGTGAATTCTTCCATATTTATCACGTATAGGTAATATAATTCTTTGATCAAATTTATCATATATAATACCTAAATAATTTGTATTCATAATTCCAGTTTCAATTAAATCTTTTTTTTTATAGTTTTTTAATTGAGTATTTAGAATTTTATTAATTGTATATTTGTTAGAATATCCTATTAAAAATAAGTTTATAATTTTTTTTTTTATTTTTCTAGATTTTATATATTTTAACGCATTTATTGAATTTTTATTAAAGAGATTTTTATGATATATATAAGATATATTATTCATTAAGTCATATAAATTTTTCCTATAATTATATATTTTTTCAATGTTTGAACTGTTTTTTTTAGATGGAATATGAACATTATTTAAAATTGCTAATTCTTCTATACATTCTATAAAGTTTAAACCATCATAATTTATTAAAAAATCAATTGCATTACCATGTGTATGACATCCAAAACAATGATAAAATTGTTTTTCATAATTAACAATAAAAGAAGGAGTTTTTTCTTCATGAAACGGACATTTTGCTTGGTAATTTTTTCCTTTTTTTTGTAAATTAATTTTAGATTGTATCAAATCTACAATATTAGTTTTTAATAATAATTCGTTAATAAATGATTTTGGAATTTTTCGAGTCATATGTCTCATTAGAATGAATTTTTTTATGAAATATTTTTTTTAACCGTTCGTATTTTTATATGAACGGTTTAAATTATATTTTAATAAAATTTATTTAATACATTTTTTTTCTTTTTAAATTTTCTCTACATAATTTTTTTGTTAATCTTTTTATAGCAGAAGCTTTTGCACGTTTTCGTCTTGTAGTAGGTTTTTCATAACATTCTCTTCTGCGAATTTCTGCTAAAATGCCTGCTTTTTCACAAGATCTTTTAAAGCGTCTTAAAGCAACGTCGAATGGTTCATGTTCACGAACTTTTATTATTGGCATATGTAATTTTTTCTTATTTTAATATTTAAGTAGATATTTTTCGTATAAAGTATTTTATCAAATTTAAAGATTTAAATCAGTTATATTCAATAAATATTATATTAGGATAATTAAAAATGAGAATTTTAGGTATTGAAACTTCTTGTGATGAAACAGGAATAGCTGTTTATGACGATTATTATGGTTTAATGATAAATAAAGTATGTAGTCAAATAAAAATTCATAATAAGTATGGTGGAATTGTTCCAGAAATAGCTTCTAGAGAACATGTTTCAAATATTTTTTATTTAGTTAAAAATATATTTAAAAACAATAAAAATGATATAAAAAATATTGATGCGATAGCTTATACTGCTGGACCCGGACTAGTAGGTCCTTTATTAGTAGGTTCTGCTTTTAGTAATGCCTTAGCATATTCTTTAAATATACCTACTATCATAATTAATCATATGGAAGCTCATTTATTATCTGTTATGATGGAAGATAGATGTCCCGTTTTCCCTTTTTTAACTTTATTGGTTTCGGGAAAACATACAGAAATAGTTTATGCTCATTCTTTAGGAAAATATAGTTTGTTAGGTAAATCTATAGATGATGCAGCTGGTGAAGCTTTTGATAAGATATCAAAAAAATTAAATTTAAATTATCCAGGTGGACCAGAAATTTCTAAAATATCTAAATTTGGAATTTTAAATAAATATATTTTTCCTAAACCTATGTTAAAAAAAAATAATTTAGACTTTAGTTTTTCAGGTTTAAAAACTTCTGTTATTAATTTTATTAACAGAAAAAAAAATTTAAATTTTCAATTTAAAGCAGATGTAGCTAAAGCATTTGAACAATCTATCACAGATGTTTTGGTAAGTAAATGTGAAAAAGCTATTCAACAAAAAAAAATTAATCGTTTAGTAGTTTCTGGAGGGGTAAGTGCTAATCAAGAGCTAAGAAAAAAATTAAACATTATGATAAAAAAATATCAAGGTAAAGTTTTTTTTTCTAGACAGGAATTTTGTACTGATAATGGTGCTATGATAGCCTATGCTGGTATGTTAAAATTTAAACAAAATAAAATAGATAACAATTTCAATATACAAGTTTTTCCAAAATGGAAAATTTATCATGAATAATTAAATATTTTTTTCTAAAGATAAGTATTTTAAAATATCTTGAATAGAAATTATAGTCATATCATATTTTTTTGCAAACTTAAGACTATCTTGAATACGAAACATTGAACCATCTTTTTTAGTTAATTCACAAATAACACTATATTTTCTAAATCCAGCAAGTTTAATTATTTCTATAGATGATTCTGTATGTCCTGCTCTATGTTTTATTCCTTTAATATGAGCTCTTAATGGAAAAACATGCCCTGGTTTATTTAAATGATTAGGTTGAGCATCTGATGCAATTGCTGTTTGAATAGTTTTTAATCTATCTTGAGCAGAAACACCAGTTGTAATACCTGTAGCAGATTCTATACTGATTGTGAATCCTGTTTTATAAGCATTTGTATTATTTTTAACCATCATTGGAAGATTTAACTTTTTTCTTTTTTTATCTGTAATACATAAACATACTATTCCGCTTCCATATCTGATCATAAAAGCCATTTGTTTTATAGTCATTGTTTCAGCTGCAAACACTAAATCACTTTCATTTTCTCTATTTTTATCATCTATAATAATAATTCCTTTTTTACTTTTTAAATCAGAAATGGCATTTTGAATACGTTTTTTAAAATTACCAAATTTGGATAATAAATACATAATACACCTTATCAAAAAACTTAATTTATAAAATTATTTTTTTTTACTCTATTTTTTTTTAAGACAGAAATTTTATCATATTTTTTATTATTAGATCATGATATTTTTAAATTTATAATTTAATATTTTTTTAAATTAATAAAAAATTTAATTATTATATAAAGATAATTTTTTTATATTTTAAAATATAGGATAATTCATGAAAATTTATTTAGTAGGAGGAGCAGTTCGAGATTATTTTTTAAAATTACCTATTAAAGATAGAGATTGGGTAGTAGTAGGATCTACTCCTAAACAATTGCTTAAAAAGAAATTTAAACAAGTAGGAAAAGATTTTCCAGTATTTTTACATCCAGATACTTTTGAAGAATATGCATTAGCTAGAACTGAAAAAAAATTCGGTTTAGGTTACACTGGTTTTAAAACTAATTATTCTAAAACAGTTACTTTACATGAAGATTTGTTTAGACGAGATCTTACAATTAATGCTATTGCACAAGATGAATATGGAAATTTTATTGATCCGGTAAATGGAATTCAAGATATTAAATTAAGGTTATTAAGACATATTTCTCAATCTTTTCAAGAAGATCCATTAAGAGTTTTAAGAGTAGCTAGATTTGCTGCTCAACTAGCACATTTAGGATTTCAAATAGATAAGAAAACAATGCAATTAATGAATATTATTGTTAAAAATGGAGAATTATCTTTTTTAACTTCACATAGAGTTTGGAATGAAACAAAAAAAGCATTACTAACATATTCTCCTCATGTATATTTTATTACCTTAAAAAAATGTAATGCATTATCTGTTTTATTTCCAGAAATTGATAATTTATATAAAATTAAACAAAAATATTATTTTTATAATAGTAAAAATTTAGGAAATCATTTTTTATTTTCTTTATTTAATTTTTCAAAAAAAAATAAATCTATAGATATGAGATTTGCTTTTTTTTGCCAATTTTTTACTTATTATAAAAATTTTTATCAAAAAGATTATTTGAATAAAGATGATAATTATCAATCTAATTTGATAAAAAAAATGTTTATTAGATTAGATATTCCTATTGCAATTCGTAAATTATCATATATTGTTGCAAAAAATTATTTTTTTTTGCATAATATTTTTTTTATTACTTCTCAAGAAATTGTAAATTTATTTAATCGCATGGATGTATGGAGAGATCCGTCTAAAATTCTTAAAATTTCTATTTTAAGTAAATATTGTATATTCTTTTCTAAATGTAAATATTATAAAAAAAATTATATTAATTGTTTTTTTAAAATAATTTTTTTAATTATTAATTCTATTTCTATAAAATTTATTATACAAGAAGGATTTAAGGGATATTTAATTAAAAAAGAATTAACTCGATTAAGGGTATTTGTTTTAGATATTTACAGATTAAAAGTATTTTTATTAAAATAAGAATTTTTAAAGATTTTTTTATAAAAATTCTATAAAAGAAATAGTTTTAAATTTTTAAAAATTTATTTAAACGGCGTTTAAACGCCGTTTAAATGATTTTTTTTATTTTTTATGCACATACATAATTACACTTTCTCCAGCAATAGTGATACCTTCTTTTTTCTCTATAATTTTTACTTTTTCTATGTTAGATATAACTATAGGAGTAATTAAAGATTTTGCAGTTTTTTTTAGAATTTTTAAATTAACTTTTAAAATTATATCTCCTTTTTTAACTATTTGTCCTTCTTTTGCATAAGCTTCAAAACCTTTTCCTTGAAGTTGAACTGTATCGATACCAAAATGCACAAAAATTTGAATACCATTTATAGATTCAATAGAAAAAGCGTGTAATGTTTTAAAAATTGTTCCTATTTTTCCATCTATAGGAGAAACGATATATTTACTTGTAGGTTTAATTGCTATTCCATCTCCTACTATCTTTTTAGAAAAAACTACATCTGGAACTTTTTCAATAGGTATGATTTTTCCAGAAATAGGAGCAATAATTTTTATTTTTTTCTTTAAATGAGAATCTTTTTTTTTAAAAAAATTTAAAATAAAGTTCATTAGATTCTCCTTTTTTATCATAATAAATTTTCTTTTTTATTAAATTTTTTAATAAGATATTGAATGTTTTCTACTGTTTTTTCTTTTAAAACTTTGTTTGCTAATTTTTGTGCTTTTTTATAATTTATTTTCCGTATAATATTTTTTATAATTGGAATAGAAATTGAACTCATACTAAGTTCATCAATACCCATGCCGACTAATAATGCAATAATTTCTGTATTACTTGCTAATTCTCCACATATACCTGTCCATTTTTTAGCTTTATGCGATTCAGTAATAACTTTATTAATAAGGTATAATATAGAGGGACTAATTGGTTGATATAATTTAGAAATGATTTCATTTCCGCGATCTACGGCTAATGTATATTGTGTGAGATCATTAGTTCCAATACTAAAAAAATCTACTTCTTGAATTAAATATTTAGAAATAATAGCAGATGAAGGTGTTTCTATCATAATACCTATATTTATTTTTTTATCAAAAATAATATTTTCTTTTTTTAATTGATTTTTGATATTTTCTACTTCTTTTTTTAAATAATAAATTTCTTCCATTGAAATAATCATGGGAAACATTATTTTAAGTTTTCCAAAAGCTGATGCTCTTAAGATCGCTCGAATTTGATCATGTAAAATATTTATATTATCAATAGAAACTCTAATAGCTCTCCATCCAAGAAAGGGATTATCTTCTTTAGGAAAATTCATATAAGATAAATTTTTATCTCCACCTATATCCATAGTTCTAATAATAATACTTTTTCCATGCATTTTTTGAGCTATAGATTTATAAGCTTGAAATTGTTCTTCTTCTGAAGGTAAATTATTTCTTCCCATAAATAAAAATTCTGTTCGATATAGACCAATTGATTCAGCACCATATTTTTTTGCATTAATAGAATCTTTATAGTTTCCTATATTTGATCCAATTTCTATTTTTTTTCCATCTTTTGTAATTGCGGGAAGATCTTTTAATAATTTTAATTTTTTTTGTATGTTAAAATATTTTTTTTTTTCTTTTTTAAAGTATTGTATTTTTTTTTCTGAAGGATTAATTATAATTTTATTGTTAACGCTATCTAAAATTAAAAAATCTCCATTTTTAACTTTTTTTGTAATATTTTTAGTACCAACAATTGCAGGTATTTCTAAAGATCTAGCCATAATTGAAGTATGTGATGTATTACCTCCTAAATCTGTAATGAATCCGATAATTTTTTTTAAATTCATTTGTGCAGTTTGAGATGGAGTTAAATCTTTAGTAATTAAAATAACTTTTTTTTTTATATTACTTAAATCAACTACTGGAATATGAAGAATATTTTTTAATAATCTATTTCCTATATCTCTGATATCTATAGTTCGATTTTTTAAATATTCATCTTTTAAATTTTTTAAAGTTTTAATTTGTTCTTGAATAATATTTTCTATAGCAAAATCTGCTGTAATTTTTTTTTTTTTAATTAAATCAATAATTTCTTTTTCTAATTCTTCATCTTCAAGTAATAGTATGTGACCTTTAAATATTAAAGATTTTTTTTTTCCAAATTTTTTTTTTGCTTGATTTTTTATTTCATGAATTTGTTGAGCTGATTTTTTTCTAGCTTTAAAGAATTTTTTAATTTCTATTTGAATATTTTGAGAAGATATTTTTGTTTTATTAATTTTAATTTTTTTTTCTTTAAAAAGAAGTGCTGTTCCAAAAACAATTCCTGGTGATGCTGAAATTCCTGAAATCATGACATTACCGTTGAATATAATAAATAATAAAAGTGATAAATAAAATTTTTTTGAATAAAATTTAATTTAGAATTATGAATAAAAATTTATTTTATAGAAAAATTTTTATTTTATATAAGTTTTTTTATAAAATTAGATAATTTATTAATAGCTTTTTTTTCGTCTTCTCCTTCAGCGGATAAAATTATAGTACTTCCTTTGGTAATTCCTAGAGTTTGTAATTTAAATAAACTTTTAGCGCTAGCTTTTTTACCATTTAAAATTACTGTAATTTTTGAAACATATTTTTTTGCTTTTTGAACTAGTTGTGCTGCAGGTCTTGTATGTAATCCATTAGGAGAATTAATATGTATTTTTTTTTGAAACATAATTAGTTTATCCTTAATTAAAAAGTTCATATAATTTATATAATAAATTTTTTATTTAATTTTTTAATATTTATATATTTTATTTGAGTTTATTTAGAAAATAAATCACTTTATATTAACATTAATATTTAAATTCTGAAAAAAAATAAAGAATATATTTTGAAAATTTTTTTTATTTTTTATAATTTTAAATAATGTTTTAATAAAAATATAATTTTTAATTACAAATATTTTATAAATTTTTAAATTAAATATTTCTCATATTATTTGAAAATATATTTTCAAAAATTTTTTAAAAAATAACAAGTTTAAGTTAATATTAAATATTTTTATATTAAAAATAATATATAATAAACTATAATACTGAGTAATTTTAATATTTTCTATGAATAAAATAATTAAAAAAATAAAAAATTTACAAAATAAAATCACTTATCATAATTATTTATATTTTTGTTTAGATAAACCTATTATTTCTGATATAAAATATGATTATTTATTAAATAAATTAAAAGATCTTGAAAGTAAAGTAATTAATAAAAAATTTATTAATTCTCCTACTCGTGTAATTGGTTCATCAATTTTTAAAAAATCTAAATTTATAAATCATTTAACTCCGATGTTATCTTTAGAAAATATTTTTGATAAAAAAAAATTTATAAATTTTTATAAAAAAATGTTAATTTTTTCAAATAAAAAAAATATACAATTTTGTTGTGAATTAAAATTTGATGGTGTAGCTGTAAATTTAATTTATATAAATGGATTATTGAAGCAAGCATCAACACGAGGTAATGGAGAAAAAGGAGAAGATATTACAAAAAATATATTTTTTATTAAATCCATTCCGTTAGTTTTAAATGGTGTAAATTTTCCTAAAATAATGGAAATTAGAGGGGAGATTTTTATTTTAAAAAAAGATTTTATTTCTTTAAACAAAAAAAATTATTCTATGAATAATAGCAATTTTTCTAGTGCACGTAATTTAGCATCTGGATTGTTACGTAGAAAAATTTTAGATCATTCATTTAAAAAACATTTATTATTTATTTGTCACGGTTTTGAACTATTTAATTATTTTAAAAATATCGATAGTTATTATTTTAATTTATTAAAAATAAAAAATTGGGGTTTTCATATAAGTGAAAAAATATTATTATGTTCCTCGAAAAATAAAATATTAAATTTTTTTAAAAAAATTAAGAATTTAAGATCTATTTTAAAATTTGATATAGATGGTGTGGTTATAAAAGTAGATTCATTAAAGTTAAGACAAAAAATTGGTTTGATTTCTCGTTCTCCACGTTGGGCTATAGCTTATAAATTTCCAAATGATATGCAAAAAACTAAACTTTTAAAAGTAAAATTTCAAGTTGGTAGAACAGGTGTAATTACTCCTGTAGGTTATTTTAAACCCGTAATTATTTCTGGAGTAAAAATTAAAAAAGCATCTATTTATAATAATAAAGAATTAAAGAAATTAAATTTATATATTGGAGATAAAATTTTTATATGTCGAGCAGGAGATGTAATACCAAAAATTGTAAATAAAGAAACTGTTTTTACTCAAGTTTCAAAAAAAAAAGTAATTTTTCCAAAAAAATGTCCTTCTTGTTTATTTATTTTAAAGTCATGTATAAAAAAAAATAATTTTTATTGTACTAATAGTTTTTTTTGCATACCGCAAATACAAAAACGTATTATCCATTTTTTTTCTAAAAATACTTTTAAAATCAAAGGATTAAGTCCTCATATAATTAATCAATTGATTAAAAAAAATAATTTTCGTAATCCAATAGATTTCTTTAAATTAAATTTTAATATTTTACAATCATTAAAAAATGTTGGTCAAAAAACTGCAAATAATATTTTGCATTCTTTAAAAAAATTTAATTGTATTTCTTTAGAAAAATTTATTTTTTCTTTGGGAATTAAAGGTATTGGAAGAAGTGTTTCATATAATTTAGCTAATTCTTGTGGTTCTTTAAAAAATTTATTAAACATACCAAAAAAAAATATTTTAAATATTCCAGGAATTGGAGAATCAATTTGTACAAATTTAATTAATTTTTTATCTAATCCAAATAATTTAAATATTATTCATCAATTAATTAATAAATTTCATATTAAAGTTTTCTTTAAAAAAAATAAATCTGTAATTATTAAAAAATCTATTTTTTATCAAAAAAATATTTTAATTACAGGGCAATTAAAAAATTTTTCTAGAATTGAAATTACACAAAAATTAGAGAGTTTAGGAGGAATAGTAAAAAATTATATTTCAAAAAATATTGATTTAGTTATTTTAGGTAAAAATCCTGGTAAGAAATTTATATATGCTGTTAATTTAAAAAAAAAAATAATTACTGAAGATAAAGTTTTAAAAGTATTTTCTAAAATATAATTCTTATTTGGGTCGTGCAGGATTTGAACCTGCGACCAATTGATTAAAAGTCAACTGCTCTACCAACTGAGCTAACGACCCATGAAAAAAGTTTTTGGGTGATGACGGACTTGAACCGCCGACTTCCTCCGTGTAAGAGAGGCGCTCTACCAACTGAGCTAATCACCCTATTTTATAAAAATAATTTAAAAAATTTTATTAATATTTATTAAAAATTTAATATTATAATTATTTTTTAAATTTTAAAAATTTTTATTTCATTATATAATATTTTTATTAAAAAATACAATAATATTTATTGACAAGAGAAAATATGATTATAAAAACACGTTTTGCACCTAGTCCAACTGGGAATTTACATTTTGGGAATATTCGAACAGCATTATATTCTTGGTTATATGCTAAAAAAAATAACGGAATTTTTGTATTGAGAATAGAAGATACTGATCAAAAAAGATCTAAAGATATTTATTCTAAAAATATTTTTGATACGTTAAAATGGTTAAAATTAAATTGGAATGAAGGTCCTTTTTTTCAAAGTAAAAAAATAAAATATTATCAAGAAATTATTTTATATATGTTAAAAAAAGGACTTGCATATAAATGTTATTGTAATAACGAAACTTTACTTAGAATGAAAAATGAAAAAATTTTAAAACAAGAAAAACCAAGATATGATGGTAGATGTAGAAATCTAGATAAAAATTTTAATAGTTTAAATAAATATGTAGTGAGATTTAAAAATCCTATAACTGGTATAGTATCTTTTAATGACATGATTCGGGGAGAAATAAAATTTAATAACTCTGAATTAGATGATTTAATTATTCAAAGAGAAAATGGAATACCAACATATAATTTTTGTGTAGTAATTGATGATGTTGATTCAAAAATTACACACGTTATTCGAGGTGAAGATCATATTAATAATACTCCTCGTCAAATAAATATTTTAAGGTCTTTACAAGCTAATGTACCATCATATGCTCATTTATCCATGGTAATGAACAATAATAAAATTAATTTTTCTAAAAGAGATAATTCAATTAAAATATTGACTTATAAAAAATTAGGATATTTGCCAGAAGCGATTTTAAATTATATTTTAAGATTAGGTTGGTCACATGGTAATCAAGAAATTTTTAGTATAAAAGATATGATTCATCTATTTAATTTAAAATCAATTACCAAATCTTCTAGTATTTTTGATTTAAATAAATTACTCTGGATTAATAAATATTATATGAATATATCTCATAAAAAATATATTAAAAAAATGATTGTATATTACTTTAAGAAAAATAATTTAGATTATAAATTAGGACCAGATCTAGATAAAATTATACCAAATTTTTTACCACATGTTTACACTATTAAAAATTTATTTAATTCAATTTTATATTTTTATATTAAAGATAATAAAATTTCTTATCCAGATTGTATTAATAATTATTTAAATTTTGATACATTAAAAATTTTAAAAATAGTATATAAAAAAATTTTAATATTAAAAGATTGGAATTTAAATGTAATTTTAAATATAATAAAAAATATATCTTTACGTTTAAAGATTTTATTAAAAGAAATTATTATTCCGATACGTTTAGCTTTAATTGGAAAAACTCATTCTATAGGAATTAATCAAATTATGTATTTTTTAGGAAAAGAAAAATCTTTATTTAGAATAAAAAAATTTATAAAATATATAGAAATATCATTATAGATATATAAATACTTTTATAAAAATATTTTTATATTGTGGTTTCTTTTTAAAAATTATGTATTATTATAAAAAAATAATAATTAAAAAAATTAATTTTTATATATTGAAAAAATTATTTTAATTTTAAATTAATTAGTTTTACATAATTTTAAAAAAATAATTTAATTTTATAAAATTTATATTAATTTTTTTCAAAATATAAATAAATTAAAATTATGATTTCTATATTATGATATTTTAAAATTTAAATTTTTTAATTTACTTACGATATATTTAAAAATTTTTTATCAATATGTGATATTTTTATTTATAAATATATTTTTTTTAAATACAAAAGTTTTCTATTTTTTTGATATTTTTATATTTATTTACAGTTTTTGTGATTATTTTTAATATAAAAAATTTTATATACTTTTTATAATTTTACTTTTTTATGTTAAATATATAAATTAAATCTGTTTTGTATAGTTTTTAAAAATATAATATATTAAAATATATGATTTAGGTTATTTAACATTATGAATTTTTATTTTCAAGATAATAAACATATTAAAAAAAAATCTTGTATTTTTAATATTTTTCTATATTTACTTCATACTAAAAAAACAATATTTTTAATATTTTTTTTTACCATTACTATATTTTTTTCTTTATTTTTTTGGATTAAATCAATAAATTATAAAATAATTTATAAAAATTTATGTATAAAAAATAGTAAAAAAATTATTAAAAAATTGATAAATTTAAAAATTTCGTATAAAGATTCTAAGATTGAAAAATCTTTATGCATTCCTGCAGATCAAATCAATATTTTTAATATTGATTTTAAAAATATTAAATTAACAAGTAATTTTAGAGAATCTAAATTATTTAATTTGAAAAGATTTAAAATAAGAAGTATGTTTAACAATAAAATTAATAATCAAGATATCTTAGAAAAAGAGTTATTAAAAAATATAAAAAAATTAAGTTTCATAAACCATACTATTTTTAATATTAATTTTTATGAAAATGATTTGATTCTAGATGCATGTAATGAATCTTTTGCATTAATTTTAGTAAATATTAATACACAAAAAAATATAATTTCAAAAGATTTTTTAGATGCAATTATCTCTTTAATTTGTACGAGTATACCAAATTTTCCTAAAAAAAATATTATTTTTTTAAATAAATTTGGAGAATTATTGTATTTAAAAAAAAATATTTTATATACTAAAGAAAATTATAGAAATATTTATGATATTAGTTTAATTCAAAATATATATAAAAATAATATAGAAAATTTTGTATCGTATAGTTTTAGAAAAAAGAACACATTAGATAAAATTATAATTCAAGGTAGTATGAATCAATCGAATTATAAAAATAATTTTTATAAATTATATAAAAAAAATTTTATTAATTCAAAAAACTTGAATTTATTTAAAAGTACGTATACATTTAATAATAATTATATAAACAATACACTTAAAGAGAATAAAAAAAATTATAGTAATATTATTCTTAGTAATTCTTGTAAAAAATATGATGTAAAACAAAGATTTCATGAATTAAATTTTTATCAATATAAAAAATATGATTCTGATTTCAAAAAAAAAAAAATATTAAAGTTAATTGATTTAAATGCAAGTAATCTTGAAGATTCTAATTATAAATTTGATAATTTTAAATCAAATCTTATATTAGATATTAAAGAGAGTACTCCTTCATCTATGAATGAATTAATGAAGTATAAAAAAGATAATGAAAATAAATATATTTTTTTAGTAAATAATGAAGTTTTTAATATAAAAAATTTAATAAAAGATGTTGTCGGATGCTCTATGTTAAGAGATGATTCTATAGAAATTTTAAATTGTAATTATATAGAACCGGAGAATTATATTATTTCATATATACCTATTAAAAAAAATGAATCTGTTGATAGGACATTGCATTTAGTTCCATGGTTTATATTATTTTTTTTTATAATTTTATTAATAACGTCTTTTTTTTCTTTTAAAAAATTAACAAAAAAAATTCAAGATAGTAATATAAATATTATGTATAATTTACCAAAGAATTTTAAAAACACATAAGATATGAATATTTCTAATGAAAATAATAAAAAATATTATATATAATTAAAAAAAATATAATTTTTGATTATAAAATAATATTTTAAATATATAACATGTAAAATTTTTTTAATTAAATTTAATATATTTTTTTCAATAATTTTTTACTTAAATATTATTTATATTAAAATTTTTCTAATAAACAAAATATGTATCATAAATTATAAAATTTATATAAATCAAGTATTAGAACGTGTATTGAAAAGCATCTATAAATTTTTTTATAATTAAAATAATTAATATATGAGATATAAATTTATTATGTATAAAAATTTTAGAATATAATTTTTATAAAATATTTTATTAGAGAAATTAAATATCTTTTAAAGAATATAAATTAAAATATAATATATTTTTTATAAAATATATTATAAAATTTTAATTCAATAACAACATTATTACTATACGAAATATCATAAAATATGAAAACATTATTACAATCCATTAATTATTATTTTTCATTAAATAATATTAACCATTGTTTATATTTATATTATTGTATGATTATTCTTGCAATAATATTTATTATAAATAGATATATTTATTTTTCTAACTATAGAAATAATTCTTATATAAAAATTAAGTCTAGTATTTCGCTTGGTCCAAATCAAAAAATTATTATTATAGATTTAAAAAAAGTTACGTTAGTTTTAGGAGTAATTTCAAAAAAAATGATTGTTTTACATCGTTTTGATAATAAAAAATTTGATTCAAAAAAAGAAATTCAAAAACAAATTAAATACAATGAAAAGAATTTATGAAACTGTTTTTTTAAATTAATATCGTGAAAAAATTTGGAATAATATTATGACATATTTTTATTTTTCTATAATAATGTTTTTATTTTTTTCACCGAATGCATATGCATATAGTATGTTTTCTCTAGAACATTTTTTATCTCATACTTATCATTCTGTGAATCTATCTTTATCTTCTCAAATAGTATTTTTTCTGATTTTATTAGTAATTTTGCCATGTATTGTATTAACAATGACTTGTTTTGCAAGAATTTTGATTATTTTAGGATTTTTAAAGAAATCTATAGGGTTTTCGTCTTGTTTTCCAAATAAAATTTTAGTGGGTATATCTTTATTTTTAACTTTTTTTATTATGCAGCCATCTTTTAATAAAATTTATTCAAATTCTTATATTCCTTTTATAAATAATCACATTAATATTAAAACTGCAATAAATAAAGGAATTTTACCTTTAAAAGAATTTATGTTGCATCAAACAAAAAAATCAGATTTATTAGTATTGTCAAAATTAACACATATTAAATTCAATAATAGTATTAAGGATTCTTCACTTAGAGTTCTTGTTCCTTCTTTTATAATAAGTGAATTAAAATTTGCATTTAAAATAGGATTTACAATTTTGCTTCCTTTTTTAATTATTGATTTATTAGTATCAAGTATTTTAATGCTTTTAGGAATGATGATAATTCCAACTGCTGTTATTTCTATACCATTAAAATTAATATTTTTTTATTTTGCTAATGGATGGACTCTTTTTATTAGTTTTATAGCACGTAGTTTTTATTTTTAAATAAAAAGAGTAATTTATATTAATATTTTATACAAAAATTTATATAAATATATTTAATGTTATAAAACATATTCTTAAATTTTTTTTATATAATTTTAATCATTAAATAAAATTTTATTAATGTTGAAATAATTTATATGATTTATTTAATTAATAGGTATTTACAAAAAAAAAAAAAAAAAAATATTATAAAAAAATATTTTTTAAATATTTTATGTCATTTTAAATTTTATATTATTTTTTTTATGTAAAATATTTTAATTAATTTTTAATAATTTAATTATAGTGTTGTAAAATATTTGATTCATTATGATTATTATAAAGTAATTTATTTTAGAAAAAATGTATTTTATATGATAAGTTTTTATATTTAATAATAAATACTTAAGAGAATATGTATTTAAATTTTTTATAATTATTTAGTATATGATTTAATTTTTTTATATTTTATATTTATTAATATTTTTATTTCAGAATAAAGTTTTTTATTATTTTGACGCTTAATATATAAGATTATATTAATATTTTTGAAATAGATGATATTTTATATATTAATAAAAATATAGATTAATTTTATATATTTTAAAATAATCTTTTATAAAAAATAAATTAATATAATTAAAATTTTTTTATTTTATTTTTTTTAATTTTAATATATCATCTAATTTCTTAAATTTTTAAGTAAATAAAATATATACAATAAAAGTTATTAAAATTTTATTTTTTAATTTATTTTTAAATAAAAATTTTTTAATTATATAAAATATTTTATTTTATGTAAATATTTTTAAATAAAATTTTTATTTTTTAATTATATAAATTTATTTATAATACATTTTAATTAATTTAATTTGTGGAATTTAAATTTTTTATTAATTTGGAGAATTATTAATGTAATTTTTTATTTATTATTTTTAAACATATTTTGTAAAATTTTTTTTAGATAATTTTTTGTAAAATAGTATAAAAATATATAGTATTTTTATACTAATTTAAATGTTTAAAAATATATTTATCTTAACTTAAATTCTGTATATAAAGTTCTTTTACGTGCAATTGGATCATATTTTATTAATTTTAATTTTTGTGTAGTGTTTCTTTTATTTTTTGTGGTTGTATAATAATGTCCAGTTTTTAAAGATGAAAGTAATTTAATTTTGATTCTAGAACTTTTAGCCATTTGTGTGTTCCTATTTTTTATTTAATTTTTTTAAAAAATATTCTATACTTTTTTTGTTAATTAATCGAATTGCTTGTGTAGATACTTTAAGTTTAATAAATCTTTTTTGGGATTTTATCCAAAACTTATGATTTTTTAAATTAATATTAAACTTTCTTTTAGTAGTATTTAAAGCATATGATCTTTTATGACCAAAAATAGCTTTTTTTTTAGTAATTTGACAAATTTTAGACATATTAAAATATTTACCTATATATTTAAATAATTTAGTTTTAAATTTTTAATTTTTTAGACAATTTTATATTTTTTTAGATAAAATATATTTTGAAAATTTTTTTTATTTTTTATTTTTTTTGTATCTTCGAACAGATTTTATAATTTCTTTATATGTATAATTTTTATCTTTCCATCCTAATATTTTTGTCCATTTATTTTTTTCTAATTTTTTATAATATTTAAAAAAATGCTCTATTTGATGTAATATAGATGGAGATATATCATAAATATTTTTGATATGATTATATATATTACATATTTTTTTTATTGGTATACAGATCACTTTATAATCTTTTCCAGATTCATCTTCCATATTTAATATTCCGATAGGTTTACATGCGATAATTGAATAAGGAAGTAATGGATAAGGTGTAATTACTAAAGCATCTAAAGGATCTCCATCTAATGATAACGTTTTATTAATAAAACCATAATTACAAGGATAAAACATAGAGGTAGGAATAATTCTATCTACCATTAATAATTGATTAGTTTTATTAATTTCATATTTGATTGGTTTAGAACCAGATGATATTTCAATAATAACGTATATTTCTTTTGGGATTTTTTTTCCAGTTTTTATTTTTTTTAGATTCATTTTTTATTATTAAATAATTTTATAGTTTTTAAAGAATTTTTTATATCATATGTTATGTATATTATTATAGCAATATTTAAAATTTGAATAAAAATATACTTTTTGATTGAAATATTAAAAATATAATAATTATTTTAAATAAATTATAAGTAGAGGTAAAAATGTATATTATAAAAGATATTTTAAATGAAGAAAAATTTTTAAAAAATATCATTTTAAAATCTTTATTAATAGTTCAGAGTCAAGTTGATGAAGCTTTTGTATTTATTAGAAAAAATTATGATATTAATACAGTTATAAGAAACGGACATAAAGAATATATAGAATTTCATGAAGATGTCTATTTTTCTATTACAGTTTATTCTAATTATCATAAAGGATCCGCTTCATCTACAAATTTAAATATTCAATCTATTAAAAATACTATTTCTACTGCAATTGAAATTTCTAAATATACATCTAAAGATATTTTTTCTAAACTTCCTAGTGTAAATTTAAAAACATATCAAGTATTAGATTTAGATTTGTTTCATCCATCTAATATAAGTTTAAAAGAAAGTTTAAAAATGGCATATTTAACAGAAAAATATACTTTAGATTTTGATAAAAAAATTATAAATTCTGAAGGTGGATGTTTTTATAGTGGAAATACAATTATTGCTTTTGGAAATACTAAAGGTCTTATTCAAACATATAAATCTAGTAAACATTCTTTATCTATTTGCGTTATAGCAAAAAACGATCAATCAAATACAAAAGAAAGAGATTATTATTATTCTATTTCAAGAAAATTAGATGATTTAGAATCTCCTCAATCTATAAGTCAAAAATGTGCAAAAAAAGTTTTATTAAAATTAAATTCAAAAAAAATTTTAACTCAACGTTGTTCTGTTATTTTAACTTCTGATATGGCTGTAAGTTTATTTAATCATTTTGCAAAATCTATTTTTGGGTATCAAGTGTATAAAAAATCTACTTTTTTATTAAATAGATTAGGAAAGTTAATTTTTCCAAAATGGTTAAGTATTTTTGAAAATCCTCATATTAAAAGAGGAATTGCTTCATCTCCATTTGATTGTGAAGGAACTTTAACGATTCCACGTTTTATTGTTAAAAATGGATTTTTAAAAACATGGTTATTAGATTCCTATTCAGCCAGAAAATTAAATTTAAAAAATACAGGTCATTTAGGAGGAATTTATAATTGGATATTTTTACAGAAAAATAATATTTCTTTTAAGAATTTATTAAATAAAATGAATACAGGTTTAGTAATAACAGATTTAATGGGAGATGGAGTAAATATTGTTAATGGAGATTATTCTAGAGGAGCTTCAGGATATTTTATAGAAAATGGATTATTTAAATATTCAGTAAAAGAAATTACAATTTCTGGAAATTTATATGATATATATAAAAGAATTGTTGCTATGAGTAATGATTATGATATTAGACAAAATATACAATGTGGTTCAATTTTTATTTCTAAAATGATTATTTCTGGACAATAAATGTTATTTTAAATTTTATAAAATAAAACTATAACATATGATTTTTAAATTGTTTTATAAAATGATGAAGTTGACCTATAAGCCGGATTCTGTATTAGACAATCATTAATCTTGACTAAAAATTGCTTTTTAGTTCTATCGGCTTACCCAGGTTTGCAAAGTATGGACCATACATAAATAACCTATATTTAGCCTTTCTCCAAGCGGAGTTTACCTAATTGTCTATATATTGTTACCAATATATACGGTGTGCTTTTACCACGCCTTTTCACCCTTACCTAAAATATTTTATAGGCGGTTATTTTCTGTGGCACTATTCGTAGATTTTCATCTCCCAGATGTTATCTGGCGCTTTGTCCTAATGGAGCCCGGACTTTCCTCTCTTTTATTTTAAGAATATATAAATAATTTTTTAAGAGCGATTGTCTGGTCAACTTCAATATAAATTTTATAATATTTTTTTTAATCTGTCATTATTTTATTTTATCAATAAGATATTTATATATATAGTTTTTTTTTATGTTATAAATTTTAGAAATTATTACAGCAATTTTGTTTTTTGGTAAAAATAATTTTAAAACAGATATTGTATATTGAATTTTTTTTGAAATTATTTTTTTTTTTTTATTTTTATAACCTGATAAAATTAAAACTATTTCACCTTTACAGATTGATTGATTATTTTTATACTTATAAAGTATATTTTCGACTGTATCAAATATAATTGATTCCCAGGATTTAGTTAGTTCTCTAGCTAATACAATCTTTTTTTTTTTTCCAAATTCTTCTATTATATTTTGTAAACTATGTATAATTCTATGAGGAGCTTCATAAAAAATTATTGTTCTTTTTTCATATTTTAATAAATTTAATGCTTTTTTTCTTTGAATTTCTTTTGATGGTAAAAATCCTTCAAAACAGAATTTATTAGAAGGAATTCCAGATGCACTTAAAGCAGTAATAGCTGCACAAGCTCCAGGTAATGGAATGATTTTTATTTTTTTTTTATGACATTCTCTAATTAAATGAAATCCTGGATCATTAATAGTTGGAGTTCCAGCATCTGATACCAATGCAATATTTTTTTTTTTTTTAATTTTATGAAATATTATTTTGGTATTTTGAATTTCATTATGTTGATGAAAAGATATAATTGGTTTGTTAATATTAAATTTATTTAAAATTTTTTTTATTTTATTATAATTTTCAGCTGCAATATAATCTATTTTTTGTAAAACTTGAACGGACCTATATGTTATATCATATATATTTCCTATAGGAGTAGGTATAATAAAAAGAGTCCCATATTTATTTATTTTCATATGTTTTCGTTAATATTTTTTTAAAAATTATATCATATCTATTTATATTAATTTTATTTTTATAAAAAAATATAAGGTTTATATGAAAAGAGTAGTAGTAACTGGAATAGGATTAATATCTAGTATAGGAAATACTAAAGTTGAAGTCTTACAATCTTTAAAAAAAGGCTTACCTGGAATTTTTTTTTCAAATGAAATGAAAAAAGTAGGTATGAAAAGTCATGTTTGGGGAAAAATATTTTTAAATTTTAGAAAATATACTCAAAATAAATTTTTAAAATATATGAATACAGAAACTTTTTATTCCTATTTAGCTATGCAAGATGCTATTAAGGATTCTTTTTTAAAAAGATCTGAATATCAAAGAAATAAAAAAGTAGGAATTATAACTGGTAGTGGATTTTGTTCTTCTAGAAATGATTTTTTAGACTTAAATTTAAGAAGAAAATTACATATTAAAAGTATTTGTGATAATTTAGATCATGTTAGTATATATACTGTATTTAAAATTATGAATTCTACTATTTCAGCTTGTTTATCTACTTTTTTTAAAATTTATGGAATCAGTTATTCTATTAGTTCAGCTTGCGCCACTTCTGCTAATTGTATTGGAAATGCTTATGAATTAATTAAATCTGGACAGCAAGATATTATATTTGCAGGAGGTGCAGAAGCATTAACTTTAGAAACAGCATGTTATTTTGATAAAATTAATGTTTTATCAAAAAATTTTAATAATAACCCTAAAAAATCGTCCAGAGTCTATGATTTAAATCGTGATGGATTTGTGATATCAGAAGGTAGCGGTATAATAGTTCTTGAAGAATTAAATTCTGCTTTATTAAGAAATGCACATATATATGGAGAAATTATATCTTATAGTTCGAATTCCAACGGATGTAGTTTATTTATACCATCAAAAAAAGGTATAGAAAGATGTATAAAATCAGCTATAAAAAAAATACAACAACCTATAGAATGTATTAATGTTCATGCGACTTCAACAAAAATTGGTGATATTAAGGAAATTAATGCAATAAAAAATGTTTTTCAAGATCGACATGTTCCATGTGTTTCTTCTACAAAATCAATGACAGGACATTCTCTAGGTGCATCAGGAGTACACGAAATAATTTTTCTTTTATTAATGTTAGAAAATAATTTTATAGCTCCGAGTATTAATATTCAAACATTAGATCCACAAATTAAAGATATAAAAATTATTACTCGTTATAAAAAAATTAAATTAAATATAGTTATGTCTAATAGTTTTGGTTTTGGTGGAGTAAATACAGCAATAATATTTAAAAAATTTTATAAATAAAAATATTTATAATAAATTTATTAAAATCATAATACATAAATATATTTTATTTATTCATATACGGTGATTATAAATGAATCAATTAGAACAGTTAAAAAAATATACAAAAATTGTTATTGATAGCGGAGATATTGAAAATATTGAAAAATATACTCCATATGATGCAACTACTAATCCTTCTTTAGTATTAAAAGCTATACAAATGCAAAAATATCAATATTTATTACAAGAATCTATTAATTATGCTAAAAAAAAAGGAGGAAAGAAAAATAAAATAGTTACTAATGCTACTGATAGAATTATTGTAAGCATAGGAGCAGAAATATTAAAAAAAATACCTGGAGTTGTATCTAGTGAAGTAGATTCACGTTTATCTTTTAATACGGAAAAAAGCATAAAAAAAGCAAAAAAACTAATTTCAATGTATGAACAAGAATTTGGACTTAATCGATCTAGAATTTTAATTAAACTCGCAGCTACTTGGGAATGTATACAAGCTGCAAAAGAATTAGAAAAAGAAAATATTCATTGTAATTTGACTTTATTATTTTCTTTTGCACAAGCTCGTGCATGTGCAGAATCTCAAGTATTTTTAATTTCACCTTTTGTTGGAAGAATTTCTGATTGGTATAATATAAATTATTCTAGCTCTCAATATCAATCATCTTTAGATCCAGGTGTTCAATCTGTAAAAAAAATTTATAAATATTATAAAAAATATTCTTATAAAACTATTATTATGGGAGCTAGTTTTAGAAATATTAAACAAGTGTTATCTTTATCAGGATGTGATTGTTTAACTATATCTCCAGAATTATTATCAGTTTTACAATCTAAAGATACGTTAATTCAAAAAAAATTAATCATTCCAAATAAAATTTGTTCTACTCCTATTCATACATTATCTCATTCTGATTTTCTTTGGTTACATAACCAAGATCCGATGGCTGTAGAAAAATTATCTCAAGGTATACGTCAATTTGGAACAGATCAATATTTACTCGAAGAAATTGTTATTAAAAATATGTAATGTTTTATTTAATTATTTTTAAAAATTGTATATTAGGAGTAAAAAGTGTTTTCTAAAAAATATTTATCTAACGCTATTCGAGCTATTAGTATAGATGCTGTACAAAGAGCAAAATCTGGGCATCCAGGTATGCCAATGGGTATGGCTGATATTGCAGACATATTATGGAGGTTTTTTTTTAAACATAATCCTAACAATCCATTATGGGATAATAGAGATCGATTTATTCTGTCTAATGGACATGGTTCGATTTTACTTTATAGTTTATTACATTTAACTGGATATAAATTAAGTATATCTGATTTAAAAAATTTTCGTCAATTAGGTTCTAAAACTCCTGGTCATCCAGAAATTGGTTATACTCCAGGTATAGAGACTACTACTGGTCCTTTAGGACAAGGTTTATCTACAGCAATAGGAATGGCTATATCTGAGCGTTTATTAAGATTTCATTTTAATCGTCCTAAATTTAAAATTATAGATCATTATACTTGGGTATTTGCTGGAGATGGTTGTTTAATGGAAGGAATATCGCATGAAGCGTGTTCTTTAGCTGGAACTTTGTGTTTAGAAAAATTAATTTTACTATATGATAAAAATAATATTTCTATAGATGGAAAGACAGATTCTTGGTTTTCTGATGATACAAAAAAAAGATTTCAAGCTTATAATTGGTATGTAATTAATAATGTTAATGGACATAATTCGGAAGAAATTTTTGAAGCTATTAAACATGCAAAAACTATAAAGAATCAACCTGTGATTATAATTTTTAATACTATTATTGGATTTGGTTCACCTAATAAAGCTAATACGTCTGATGTACATGGTGCACCTTTAGGTGAAGAAGAAATAATTTTATGTAAAAAAAAATTAAATTGGAAATATAAACCATTTGAAATACCAGATTTTATTTATAAAGAATGGGATGCTACTAAAAAAGGAAAAAAATTAGAAGATAAATGGAATAAATTATTTTTTAAATATTCAAAAAAATATCCTGAATTAGCAAAAGAATATTTACGTCGTATACATAAGAAATTACCAAAAAATTGGATAAAAATTAATAAAGATTTAATAAATTCTTTAAAAAATTCTACACAATCTTTATCTACTCGACAAGCATCTCAAAATATTATTGAATATTTAGGTAAATATCTTCCTGAATTAATTGGTGGATCAGCTGATTTATCTCCTAGTAATTTAACTAAATGGTCAGGTTCTAAATCTATTAATAAACATTTTTATGGTAATTACATTCATTATGGTGTAAGAGAATTTGGAATGACATCTATAGCAAATGGAATTTCTCAACATTCTGGATTTATTCCTTATACAGCTACTTTTTTAATGTTTTTAGAATATTCTAAAAATGCAGTTCGAATGGCAGCTTTAATGAAAACTAGACAAATTTTAATATATACTCATGATTCAATTGGATTAGGTGAAGATGGTCCTACTCATCAACCTATTGAGCAAATTTCTAGTTTACGTTTAACTCCAAATGTAAGTGTATGGAGGCCATCTGATATTATAGAAACGGCTTTTGCTTGGAAATATGCCATAGAGAATCAGACAGGACCTACTGCCTTAATTTTGTCTAGACAAAATTTATCTTTTAATAAAAGAACTGATATACAAATTAAAAATATTAATCGTGGAGGGTATATATTAAAAAATAGTTCTCAAGATTTAGATATAATTTTAATTTCTACAGGATCAGAAATAGAATTAACTATGAATGTTAGTAAAAAATTAGTAAATTTAGGTTACTCTGTGAGAGTCGTTTCTATGCCTTCTACAGATGTATTTGATAAGCAAGAAATATCTTATAGAAAACATGTTTTACCAGATAATATTACTAATAGAATTGCGATTGAAGCTGGAATTCCAGATTATTGGTACAAATATGTTGGATTAAAGGGAAAAATTATAGGAATTAATACTTTTGGAGAATCAGCTCCTGCGAATGATTTATTTAAAAAATTTGGATTTACTGTAAAAAATATTGTTCATAAAGCTTTAAAATTAATAAAAAAATCATAATACACATGTTTAAAATATTTTTATTGATTTGATAATTTGGGATATTTTTATGTTAGAAGATGTTCTTTATTTAAGTAAAAAGTTAATTAAATTACCTTCTATTAGTCCTTTAGATTTAGGTTGTCAAAAAATTCTTTCTAAAAGATTACAAAAAATTGGTTTTTTTATAGAAAATATTAAAATTAATAATACAAATAATTTATGGGCTTATAAAGGACAAGGAGGTAAAACATTAACTTTTTTAGGTCATACAGATGTAGTTCCACCTGGAAATATTAATGATTGGAAAACAGATCCTTTTTATCCAATTATTAAAGATAATTTTTTATTTGGACGAGGATCTGCAGATATGAAGTGTTCCCTATCTGCTATGATCGTTGCTACAGAATCATTTTTAAAAAATTTTACGAATTTTAATGGAAGAATATCTTTTTTAATTACTTCAGATGAAGAATCATTTGGACATGATGGTACCAAAAAGATAATAAAAATTTTAAAAAATAGAAATGAGAAAATAGATTATTGTTTAGTTGGAGAACCTACTAGTGATGTACATGTCGGAGATGTAATTAAAAATGGGAGAAGAGGTTCAATTAGTGCTAAAATAATTTTTTATGGTGTACAAGGACATATAGCTTATCCTCATTTAGCAACTAATCCAATTCATAATTCTTTATATGCAATTAAAAATTTTGTGAATTTAAAATTAGATTTAGGAAATAATTTTTTTCAACCTAGTAGTTTACAAATTTTTTATATATCATCAGGAAATAAAAATATTACAAATATGATTCCTGGATCAATGAAAGTTGGATTAAATATAAGATATAGTACAGAAATTTCGAAAGAAATAATTGTTATGAAAATAAAGAAAATTTTAGATAAATGCAGTTTAAAATATGAAATAAATTGGATTTTTTCAGGTAAACCTTTTATTACGAATTCAGGATTTTTATTAGAGACTGTACAAAAATCTATTTTTCAAGTTAATAAATTTTTTCCAAAATTATCTACTTCAGGAGGTACTTCTGATGGAAGATTTTTAACTTGTATGAATTCTGAAATTATAGAACTAGGATTAGTGAATAAGACCATACATAAAGCTAATGAATGTGTAAATATTAATGATTTATATAAATTAAGTAAAATATATATAAATATTTTAAAAAATTTATTTATTTAAAATTTTATATTTTGAACTTTATAAAGTTATAGACATTCAAATAAAACAATATAAATTTGTATTGAAATATATTTCTTTAGAAATATATTTCAATTTTATTTTATATAAATATTATATTTTAAAATAAAATAAAATGATTATATTTTTTTTTCATAATGGATAGTGGATTTTTTTTTAATTCATTTAATATAATTTTTTTTAATTTTTTTTTTGGTTGTATCATAGGTAATCTTAATATACTATTTTTAATTAAACCAATTTTTTTAGCAGCCCATTTAATTGGTATTGGATTTGATTCTAAAAATAAAATTTTATTTAAATTAATTAATCTTTTATTAATTTTTCTTGCTTTAGAAAATTTTTTGTTCAAAGCTAATTGACATATTTTAGAAATTTCTTTAGCTGCTATATTAGATGTTACTGAAATAACTCCATGCCCTCCTAATTGTATAAAATCTAATGCAGTGGAATCATCTCCGCTCAGAATAATAAATTTTGAATCTACTAAAGATTTTATTTGATTTACACGAGATAAATTTCCACTAGCTTCTTTTACTCCAATAATATTTTTTAATTTAGATAATTTATATATAGTTTTAGGTAATAAATCACAACCTGTTCTAGATGGTACATTATATAATATTTGAGGAATAGATGTATGTTCTGAGATTTTTTTAAAGTGTTGATATAATCCTTCTTGTGAAGGTTTATTATAATATGGTGTGACGCTCAAACATGCAGATATACCGCTATTTTCAAATTTTTTTGTTAATATAATTGCTTCTTTTGTAGAATTAGCTCCAGTTCCTGCAATAATAGGAATTCTATTATCGGCAATTTTTAAAGTCAATAATACTAATTTAATATGTTCTTTTTTAGTTAAAGTTGAAGATTCACCAGTAGTTCCTACAGATACAATAGCTTTAGTTCGATTATATATATGATAATTAATAATATTTTTTAAACTATCTATACAAATGTTTCCTTTTTTATTCATTGGAGTGATTAATGCAACGATATTTCCTTTAAACATTTTCTTCACCATCAGTATAATTGTATATTTTTTGGTTTAAAAAAAATATATAAAAATTAAAGTTTAATAAAATTATTTTTATAAAATATTTTTATTTAAATTTTAAATTAGAATTTTTAAAAATACTTTTAAAATATATTTTTTTATTTAAAAAATATTATTTTAAAATTATATGTTTATTTTGTTTAAAACATTGAGCTTTAAATCTAAGTATGTGATCCATGATTGTTATTGCAATCATAGATTCCATTATAGGAACAGCACGAATACCTACACATGGATCATGTCTTCCTTTAGTTACAACATTTATAGATTCATTATTGATATTAATACTTTTTGCTGGAATACGAATACTAGATGTAGGTTTAAAAGCACCCTTGACAATAATATCTTGTCCATTACTAATTCCTCCAATAATTCCTCCATCTCTATTACTTAAATAACCTTTATTATTCATTTCATCTCGATGTTCACTTCCTAATTTTTGAATTACATTAAATCCATCTCCTATTTCTACTCCTTTAACTGCATTAATACTCATAACAGAATGCGCAATTTCTGCATCTAATTTATCAAATACAGGCTCTCCTAATCCTATTGGGACATTTTTAATAATAGTAGTAATTTCAGCTCCTATTGAATTTCCATTTTTTTTAATAGTACGTATTAATTTATCAATTTTAATAATTTTTGTTTGATCTGGACAAAAAAAATCATTTTTTTCAATTTCTTTAAAAGATTTCAACGTACATTTAATATTTCCAATTTGAGATAAATATCCTTGTATGCATATTCCATAATTTTCTTTTAGGTATTTTTTTGCTATTGCTCCAGCTGCTACTCTCATTGCTGTTTCTCTGGCAGACGATCTTCCTCCTCCTCGATAATCTCTAATTCCATATTTTTTTTGATAAGTAAAATCAGCATGTCCTGGACGGAAAGAATCTTTTATATTTTGATAATCTTTTGATCTATGATCTGTATTTTTTATTATTAATCCAATACTTGTACCTGTAGTTCTTTTTTTAAAAACTCCAGATAATATTTTTACAATATCAAGTTCTCTACGTTGTGTAGTATATTTAGATTGACCAGGTCTTCTTCTATTCAATTCTTTTTGTATATCTGATTTAGATATTTTTAAACCTGGAGGTGTTCCATCAATTATACATCCTATAGAATGACCATGAGATTCTCCAAAAGTAGTTACTGTAAATAATTTTCCTATAGTATTTCCAGACATAATTTACCTTTTTTAAATAGATTTATTTTATAAATAATTTATTTTAATAAAATTTGAAAATATAAATTTGATAAGTTATTATTATAAAATAATTTTATAAATAAAATTTTATGTTTTCAATATTTCATAAATAAAATTTTTAATAAAAATTTCTTTATATTTTCATTGTATGTAATTTTTTTATATATAAATAATATTATAACGTAATATTGTGGTAGTAAGAAAATGAGTAAACAAAATTTTTTAAAATTGAAAGATAAGTTTTTTTTTAGAAAATATTTTAAAGAAGCTAAAAAAATGATTCAGGATACTGTATATCATGTAAAAGATAATATATGTTTTATATCTCGTAAAAAAAGAAAAAAATATCAAGAACAATTGCACAGTAATTATTTTTCATGTTCTACTATAAAAAATAATTTTCATGAAGATCCACTTTATTATTGTAGAGATGATTTTAATAAAAAAAAATTAAAAAAATTACGAAAAGGATATTATATTCCTGAGGTTATTTTAGATGTACATGGATTTAATCAAGATCAAACTAAACAAGAATTAGGAAAATTAATATATTTTTGTATTCAAAAAAAAATTAATTGTATTAATATTATGCATGGATATGGAAGAAATATTTTAAAAAAACAAATTCCAATATGGCTTTCTAGGCATCCAAATGTAATGGCTTTTCATCAAGCTCCTAAAATACTTGGATATGATGCAGCAATTTTAGTTTTAATTGATTTTTTATGATGTAAATTTTTTACTTTTTTGTATATTTATATTAATTTTTTTATCAAATAAATTTTAAATATTTTTTAATTCAATATTAACAGTTTTTATTCATATTTGTTAGAATATTTCTTGTATAATATTTGATTAAAAAATATTTTATTAAAATTTTATTTTAATTATTTTATAATATTAAAAAAATATTATTAATAATTTTTTATAAAATTGAGGTTTGAATGTTAAAAAAAAATAGATTACGTATAGCTATGCAAAAATCTGGTCGTTTAAGTTATGATTCTAAAAAATTATTATTAAATTGTGGAATTAAAATTAATTTAGAGCAAAAAAAATTAATTTCGTTTTCTGAAAATATGCCAATTGATGTCATTCGTGTAAGAGATGATGACATTCCTGGATTAGTTATGAATCAAATTGTAGATTTAGGTATAGTAGGAGGAAATGTTTTAAAAGAGAACATATTAAGTAAAAAGTCTTTTAATACAAAAAACTTATATAAATTATTATTAAATTTAGATTTTGGAATTTGTAGACTGTCTTTAGCATGTCGTAAAAGTAGTGAATATGAAAATTTACAATCATTAAAAAATTTTACTATTGCTACTTCATATCCATATATTTTAAAAAAATATCTTAATACAAGACATATAAATTTTAGATCATTTACTTTAAAAGGATCTGTGGAAATTGCACCTAGAGTAGGATTATCAGATATGATATGTGATTTAGTTTCTACAGGAGCTACTTTAGAAGCAAATAATTTAAAAGAAGTTCATGTAATATATAAATCTAATGCGCAAATTATTTCTAGAAAAGGAAATATTTCTACTCTTAAAAAAGAATTAATTCATAAATTAATTACCCGTATTCAAGGTGTTATGCAAGCTAGAGAATCAAAATATATTATGTTACATGCGCCTACTTCTAAGTTAAATCAAGTTATGTCTTTATTAAATGGAATTGAAAATCCTACTATATCTAAATTAGTAGGACATCCTAAAAAAGTAGTTTTACATATGGTTAGTAAAGAAAATCTTTTTTGGGAAACTATGGAAAATTTAAAAAAAGCAGGTGCAACTTCTATATTAGTTTTACCAATTGAAAAAATGATGGAATAAATTTAATATGAATAATTTAAAGGGTATGGTTTTTTGGAACGCTTTATCTAAAAAAGAAAAAAAAAAAATATTAAGTAGACCTATTTTTAATAAAAATAAAAAAATTAAAAAAAATGTCTCTAACATAATAAAAAATGTAATTTTAAAAAAAGATGATGCATTAAAAAAATATTCTTTATTATTTGATAAAGTAAAATTAAATAATATTAAAATTCCAATAGAACAAATTAATATAGCAAATCAAAAAATTGATAGAAATTTTAAAAAATGTATTAATCAAGCTATAAAAAATATTTATTCGTTTCATATTCAACAAAAACTAAATAATTTAAAGATTCAAACTATGCCTGGAATTATATGTGAACAATTAATACGACCAATCGATTCTGTTGGTTTATATATCCCTGGTGGTATATCTCCTCTTTTTTCTACTTTTTTAATGTTAATTATACCTGCTAAAATTGCAGGATGTAAAAAAATTTTTGTATGTTCTCCTGCTCCTGTATCAGAAAAAATACTATATATTGCTAAGTTATTTCAAATATATAATATATATCAAGTAGGAGGAGCTCATGCAATATCAGCTTTAGCTTTTGGTACTCAAAGTATTCCAAAAGTAGATAAGATATTTGGTCCTGGAAATGAATATGTGACTGAAGCTAAACGTCAATTAAGTTTATTTTCTCAAACAGTTTCTATAGATATGTTAGCAGGACCATCTGAATTATTAATTATTGCTGATTCAAATTCAAATAGTGATTTTATAGCATCTGATTTATTATCTCAAATGGAACATGGAAATAAATCACAAGTGATTTTATTAACAGATTCAGAGAAAATAGCGTGTTTAGTAATAAAAAAACTATATATTCAAATAAATACTTTTAAAAATTCTATATGTATAAAGAAATTTTTTAAAAAAAGTTGTATTATAGTTGCAAAAAATATTAAAGAATGCATTAAAATTTCTAATCAATATGCTCCAGAGCATTTAATTATTCAAACACGATATCCACGTGATGTTTTAAAGAAAATTAAAAATGCCGGTTCAATTTTTTTAGGATCATGGTCACCTGAATCTGCTGGAGATTATGCTTCTGGAACAAATCATGTTTTACCTACTTATGGATTGTCTAAAAGTTGTTCTGGTATTAGTGTATCTGATTTTTTAAAGAAAATTAGTGTACAAGAGTTAACTCAAGATGGTTTTTTAAAACTATCACCAATATTACAAAAATTATCTTTAGAAGAAAATATGTTAGCTCATAAGAATGCTGTAGAAATTAGGTTATCTGCATTAAGGAATATAAAAAAATGATTGATATTAATAAATTTACTCGCAAGAATATTAAAAAATTAATACCATATCAATCCGCTCGAAGAATTAAAGACAATGGAGATATTTGGCTAAATGCAAATGAATTACCTTTTGTACAAAAAAAAACTTTTTTATTTAATAATTTAAATAGATATCCTGATAAAGAATATAAAGTATTATTACAATCTTATTCTCAATATATAAAAATTAGTTATAAAAATATTTTAGCAACACGAGGTTCTGATGAAGCTATTGAGTTATTGATTAAAGCTTTTTGTGAACCAAAAAAAGATTATATTATGATTTTTCCTCCTACATATGATATGTATAAAGTATATGCAAATATATTAAATGTTAAAGTTATTTCGATTTTACAATTAAAAAATTTTCAGATAGATTTAATAAATTTAAAAAAATTGATACAGAAAGTTAAATTAATTTATATTTGTAATCCAAATAATCCTACTTCTACTTTAATTAATCGTACAGATATTATAGAAATTTTAAAGTTTACTAAAAATAAATGTTTAGTTGTAATTGATGAAGCTTATATAGAGTTTTGTTTACAACAAACTGCAATAGATTTAATGTATAAGTTTGATCATTTAATTATTTTAAGAACATTATCTAAAGCGTTTGGATTGGCTAGTATTAGATGTGGTTTTATTATTGCACATATTAACATCATTAATGTTATAAAAAAAATAATTGCGCCTTATCCTTTATCTACTCCTACTTTACAGATAGCGCAATCTTTTCTTGTTAAAAGTAATCTTATCATTTTACAAAAAAATATTTTAGAATTAAATAAAAATAAGAAAATTTTAATTCAAGAATTAAAAAAATTACCTTATATAGAAAAAATTTTTCCGAGTTCAACAAATTTCATTTTAGTATGTTTTAATTCTTCTAATAAAGTTTTTGTACAATTATTAAAACATAAGATTGTAACACGAGATCAAAATTTTAAAGTTTTATTAAAAAATTGTATTAGAATTTCAGTAGGAACATATAAAGAATGTATGAATTTAATAAATATTTTTAAAGTGATTCAAATTAAATAATTAAACTTAATAAATAAGAGAATATTGTAATGAATAAAAAATTTATATTTCTTGATAGAGATGGAACTTTAATTAAAGAACCTAAATTTAATTATCAAATTGATACTTTAAAAAAATTTGAATTTGAACCTAATGTAATTTCTGTTTTATTAAAATTAAGTAAATTAAATTATAAATTTATTATGATTACAAATCAAGATGGATTAGGAAAATCTTTTTCCATAAACAATTTTTATTTATATCATAATTTAATGCTTTCAATTTTTTCCTCTCAAGGAATTTTTTTTAGTGATATATTGATCTGTCCTCATTTGCCTCAAGATAATTGTATATGTCGTAAACCAAAATTTTCTTTATTACATAAATGGATTTTTAATAAAAAAAAAAATTTTATGAAAAAATGTTTTGTAATAGGTGATCGTGAATCTGATATGAAATTAGCAAAAAATATTGGAGCAAAGGGTTTAAAATATGGAAAAAATTATTTAAGTTGGAAAGATATTTATAATAAAATTGTATATAAAAATAGATTTTTTTGTATACATAGGAAAACTCTTGAAACTGATATTTATATTAAAACATTTTTAGATAAAACAAAAAAAAGTTTTATTCATACAGGAATATTTTTTTTTGATCATATGTTAGAACAAATTTCTATACATTCAAATATTTTTTTTTATATTAATGCTCAAGGTGATATTAATATTGATGATCATCATGTAGTTGAAGATGTTGGTATTGTTTTAGGACAATGTTTATCTAAATCTTTAATTAATAAAAAAGGAATTAATAGATATGGATTTACATTACCTATGGATGAAAGTATTGCTTCATGTGTTTTAGATATTTCTAATAGACCATATTTAAATTTTAAAGCAAATTTTAAATATCAGAAAGTAGGGGATTTGAGTACTGAAATGATTTATCATTTTTTTTATTCTTTAGTGTATTCTATGAATATTACTTTACATTTAAAATCTAAAGGATCTAATGATCATCATTGTGCTGAAAGTTTATTTAAATCTTTTGGAAAAGCATTAGGACAAGCTATTCAAATAAATGGACTAAATATACCTAGTTCTAAAGGTGTTTTATAATGAATATTGTTATTTTAGATCCTGGATTTTCTAATTTATCTTCTATTTATTGGGCAATAAAAAGACTTAAATATAATCCAATTATTAGTGATAATCCAGAAATAATTAGACATTCTGATAAATTGATTTTTCCTGGAATTGGTACACCATATGCTGTTATGAAAAATTTATCTAATAAAAAATTAATAGAAGTTATTCAAAGATATAAAAATCCTATTTTAGGAATTTGTTTAGGAATGCATTTATTTTTTCATTATAGTGAAGAAAGTAAAAATACATTAATGTTAAATATTTTTAACAAAAAATGTATTTATAAATTTAATAATCAAATTATTTTACCTCATATGGGATGGAATAAAGTTTATTTTAAAAAGAAACATCCATTATTTAAAAATATTTGTAATGGAGAATGGTTTTATTTTATTCATAATTATATTGCATTAATTAGTTCTATTACGATTGCAAAAACTTATTATGACTCTTTTTTTAGTTCTGCTGTACAAAAAGATAATTTTTTCGGAGTGCAATTTCATCCAGAAAAATCTGGTTTAAAAGGTATGCATTTATTAAAAAATTTTTTAGAGATTGATATTATATGATTATTCCATCTTTAGATTTTTATCAGGGAAAAATAGTACGTTTATATCAAGGTAATTATAATTTAAAAAAAATATATATACAAAATTATTATATATATATAAAAAAATGTATAAAAAATAAAATAAAAAATATACATATAGTTGATTTAGATGGAGCTGAGAATTTTAATAATAAACAAAATTTTTTATTAAAAGAAATTTTACAGATAAAAAATATTGATTTTCAAGTTGGAGGTGGTATTAGAAGTCGAAAAGATATTGAAAAACTATTTTCTTTAGGTGTAAAAAAAGTAGTAATTGGATCTGCTATTTTTGAAAAAAGAAATGAAGTAAAAAAATGGATTCAAGAATATGGGATAAATTCTATTGTTTTAGCTTTAGATGTTGTAGTAAAAAATAATTTTACTGAAGTTAAAATTTCAGGATGGAAAAAAAATACTAGACAAGATATAAATGATATTTTATATGATTTTTCTTCAACAGGAGTAAAAAATATATTATGTACTGATATTACAAAAGATGGAACTTTAAATGGTCCGAATATATCTTTATATCATAGTTTGGTTAAAAAATACCCTTATATTAATTTTCAATCATCTGGAGGAGTAAGTCGTTTACAAGATATTAAAGATCTTAAAAAAATTGGTATTAAGGATATAATTATTGGAAAAGCTTTTTTAGAAAATAAATTTACTATGACTGAGGCTGTACAATGTTGGCAAAAAGAATCATTCCTTGCTTAGATGTAAAAAATGGTTTAGTAGTTAAAGGTATTAAATTTAAGAATCATCGAATTGTAGGAAATATATTATCTTTAGCAAAAAGATATATTAAAGAAGGAGCTGATGAATTAGTTTTTTATGATATTTCTGCATCTGTACAAAAAAAATTAGTTAATAAAAATTGGATTTCTATGATTGCTGAAGTAATTAATATTCCATTTTGCGTAGCTGGAGGAATTAAAAATCTTCAAGATGCAAAAGAAATTTTTAATTATGGAGCGGATAAAATATCTATAAATTCTCATGCTATTAACAATCCTGCTTTAATTACTGAAATTGCAGATAAATTTGGAGTACAAGCTGTAGTTATTGGAATTGATTCTTATTTTCATAAAATAGAAAAAAAGTATTTTGTTCATCAATACACTGGAGATTCTAAATATGAAAAGAAAACAGTTTTAGAAACTTCTAAATGGGTAAAAGTTGTACAAAAATATGGTGCAGGAGAAATTGTTTTAAATTGTATGAATCAAGATGGAGTAAAAAATGGATATGATATTAAACAATTAAGAAAAATAAGAAAAATATGTAAAGTACCTTTAATTGCTTCTGGAGGAGCTGGACATATAAATCATTTTTATGATGTATTTAAATTTTCAGATGTAGATGGAGCTTTAGCAGCATCTATTTTTCATGAAAATATTGTTAATATAAATAAATTAAAAAATTTTTTGTCTAGAAAAAATATTGAGATTAGAAAATGCTAACTATTAATGAAATTTTAGATTTAAACTGGGATAAAGTAAATAAGTTAATGCCAATTATTGTACAAGATGTATTTTCTAATGAAATTTTAATGCATGGATATGCAAATAAAAAATCACTTTTAATTACATTACAAAAGAAGAAATTAACATTTTTTTCTCGAACTAAAAATCGTTTATGGACTAAAGGTGAAACTTCTAAAAACTATTTAAAAGTAATTGATATTATTCCTGATTGTGATCAAGATAGTTTATTAGCTTTAGTGCAAGCTAAAGGTCATACATGTCATTTAAATAATAAAAGTTGTTTTAAAAACAAAAAAAATATAAATGTTTCTTTTATTTTAGAATTAGAACGTATTCTAAAATATTATAAAAAAAATAATAATAATTCTTCATATACGAGTAATTTATATAAAAAAGGAATTAATAAAATTTCTCAAAAAGTTGGAGAAGAAGCTGTAGAATTAGTAATTTCCGCTATTAATAAAGATAAAACAAATATTCTCGAAGAATGTGCAGATTTAATATATCATATATTAGTTTTATTTAGTTATACTAATATACAATTTATTGATGTAATTAAAATTTTAAAAAAAAGAAACACATAATTATTTTTTAAATTAAATTTTTTAATGGATTTAAAAATTATTATTATATAATATGTTGAATTAAATATATTATTTAGAAAATATTTAGGAGTATTGTATGTCTTTACAAAAAGTTGGTGTAATAGGAATGGCAGTAATGGGAAAAAATTTAGCTTTGAATATAGAAAGTAAAGGATATACTGTTTCTATTTTTAATAGATCAAAGAGTAAAACAAAAGAAGTGATTTTACATAATGAAAATAAAAATCTTGTGCCGTTTTTTACAGTTCAAGATTTTGTATTATCTTTAAAAAAACCTAGAATTATTTTATTAATGGTTCAATCAGGAACTGCAACAGATTTAACTATTCAATCTATTATTCCTTATTTAGATCCAGAAGATATTTTAATTGACGGCGGTAATAGTTTTTATAAAGATACTATGCAACGTAGTTCTTTATTATTTAAAAAAAAAATACATTTTTTTGGTATAGGTATATCTGGTGGTGAAGAAGGTGCATTAAAAGGTCCAGCAATTATGCCAGGTGGTAATAAATTAATTTATAAGAGAATATCTTCTTTATTGAAAAATATTGCAGCTAAAACAGAAAATAATGAATCATGCGTAAATTATATTGGTTCAGATGGTTCTGGTCATTATGTAAAAATGGTACATAATGGAATTGAATATGGAGATATGCAGTTAATTTCTGAGTCTTATTTTATTTTAAAAAACTCTTTAAATTTAAATAATAAGCAACTTGCTAAAATTTTTTCTAATTGGAATAAAGGCGAATTAAAAAGTTATTTAATTGAAATTACTAGAAATATTTTTTTAAAAAAAAATTCTTCTGGAAAATATTTAATAGATGTTATATTAGATAAAGCTAATAATAAAGGTACAGGAAAATGGACTAGTCAAAGTGCATTAAATTTAGGTGAACCTTTATCTTTAATTACACAATCTGTTTTTTTTAGATATTTATCTTCTTTTAAAAATCAAAGATTACAAGCTTCTAAAATTCTTTATGGTCCGAAATTTTATAAAGATATTTTAAATAAAAAAGATTTTATTGAAAAAATTCGACGTTCTTTATATTTAGGAAAAATTATTTCTTATGCTCAGGGATTTTCTCAATTAAAAAAAGCTTCAAAAGTGTATAATTGGAATTTAAATTATTCTAAAATTGCAAAAATTTTTCGTGCAGGTTGTATAATTAGAGCAGATTTTTTAAAAGAAATTATTTATGCATATAAAAAAAATAAAGATTTAGAAAATTTATTATTAGCTCCGTATTTTACAAAAATTTCTAAAGAATATCAAAATTCTTTAAGAAAAATTGTGTCTTATTCTGTAATGAATGGTATACCAATTCCAGCATTTTCTGCAGCAATTTCTTATTATGATTCTTATAGATCTCCTATCTTACCAGCAAATTTATTACAAGCGCAAAGAGATTATTTTGGAGCTCATACTTATTCTAGAATTGATAAAAAAGGTACTTTTCACACTAATTGGATAGATAAAAAATAAATTTATGTATACAATTTAAATTTAATTTAATATACATCAATTATTTTAAACAAAATTGTTTTTAACAGTAATTTTTTATATCTTATTGCATATTTTTAAAAATTTTTATTATATTATGTTATTTATTATGTAACCTTCTTAGAAAAATTTCATTATAATTTATCTAAGAAGGTTTTTAATTAATTGTTTTTTATTTTTTTTTTAATTTCATTAAATTGTATAATATTATTTAAAATATCAATCATACTTTGAGTAAAAGCTTGTATTATATCTTGTGATGTATTTTTTCCATAAAATATTTCATTTTTATATTTAGCTATTATATATACTTTTTCCCAAATTTTTTTATTTTTTTTTATAGATTTAATTTTGAATTTTTTTAGTAAAAAGTTGATTTTAGTAATTTTTTGTAAGGATTTATATATTCCATTAACAATTCCATTTTTTGTATGAATTTTAGCTTTATGAATTATATTATTATAAAATAATTGAATACAAATGTTTATTTGATTTAAAGATTGAGAAGAAAAAGAAATATTTTTTAAAATAATATGTAGATTTTTTTTAGAATAATTTTTAATAAAAGCTAGCATTTGTAAATCATAATCAAAAATTTGACCTTTTCTATCAGCTAATTTTAGAAATTTTTTATACAGTGTTTTTAAATTATAATCTTTTTCTGTATATCCCATTTCTTGCATTCTATTTTTTACTGCAGCTCTACCAGAGCGAGATGTTAAATTAAATTTAATGTTTTTTAATCCAATATCTTTTGGAGACATAATTTCATAATTTTTTCTATTTTTTATGATTCCATCTTGATGAATACCAGAAGAGTGAGAAAATGCGTTTGAACCAATAATAGCTTTGTTAATAGGAATAGAAATATTACATATTTTACTAATAATTTTACTGGTTTTATAAATTTTGTGATGTTTTATATTAGTAAAAAAATTTAACATTTTTTTTCTTGTTTTAATAGCCATAATTACTTCTTCTAATGCTGTATTTCCTGCTCTTTCACCTATTCCAGTTATTGTACCTTCGATTTGACGTGCTCCAGATTGAATAGCACAAATAGAATTACCTACTGCCATTCCTAAATCGTTATGACAATGTACTGATATTATTGCTTGGTCAATATTAGGAACGCGTATAAATAGTTCGGAAATGATTTTACTAAATTCATTTGGAATAGTATATCCTACTGTATCTGGAATATTAATTGTTTTGACACCGTTTTTTATAAGTGTTTCTACAATTGCACATAAGTTATCTATAGATGTTCTTCCAGCATCTTCACATGAAAATTCTATATCATCAGTATATTTTTTAGCATATTTAATAGATCTTATAGCCATATCTTTAATTTCTTGAAAATTTTTTTTTAATTTTGATTCTATATGTAGTTTAGATGTTCCTAAAAACAAATGAATTCTGAAATTTTTTAGTTGAGACATGGCTTGTGCAGCAATTTCTATATCTTTATCGATACATCTAGCTAAACTACATATTGTACTATTTTTTATTTTTTTACATATTTCTTGTACAGATTTAAAATCTCCTGGTGAAGATATAGGAAATCCAGCTTCTATAATATCGATATGCATATCTTCTAGAGCTAATGCAATTTCAATTTTTTCTTGAGTATTTAAACTAGATTGAAGCGCTTGTTCCCCATCACGTAAAGTAGTATCAAAAATAATAATTTTTTCTTTCATTTTTTTCTTATATAAAATGTTATATTTATTTATTAAATATATAAAATCTTAAAGTGTAAGAACAATAATTTTTTAATATACTTTTATATTTATATATTAGAATTTTTAATTTTATATTTAAATTAAGAATATAATTTTCTATTTTTTAAATATTTAGGTTGATTTTTTTTTTCATAATTTATAATATTTTTAATATATTTAAATGTTAAATCAATATTATCTAATCCATATAATAATTTTGAACGATAGTTTGGATTAATTTCGAATATATATTCTATTTTTTTTATAATAATTTTTTTTTTTATAAGATTTACTGTACATTTAGTTTTTTTATTTTTTTTAAGAATTAAAATTATTTTTTGAATTTTTTTTTCAGGTAATTTAATTAATAATAAATTATTATTTACTGAATTATTATAAAAAATATCTGAAAATTTAGATGAAATAATTACTTTAAAACCATAATCTAACAAAGCCCATACTGCATGTTCTCTAGATGATCCGCATCCGAAGTTTTTTCCTGTAATTAAAATACTAGATTTTTTATATATTTCATTATTTAATATAAATTTTTTATTAATTTTTTTTTCTTTATTATCTAAAAATTTCCAATTGTAAAAAAGATTTTTTCCAAATCCAATTTTTGTAGTTTTTTTTAAAAATTGTTTAGGTATTATAATGTCTGTATCAATATTAATAATATTTATAGGAACAATTGTTCCAGTATGTATAGTAAATTTTTTCATAGAATATTATTCTCACGATAAATTTTTCTAACGTCTATAAAAAATCCAAATATTGCAGCTGCAGCAGCCATAGAAGGACTCATTAAATGTGTTCTTCCTCCTCTTCCTTGTCTACCTTCAAAATTTCTATTACTAGTAGATGCGCATCTTTCTTTATAATTTAATCTATCTTTATTCATACCTAAACACATTGAGCATCCTGGATTTCTCCATTCAAAACCAGCCTTGATAAAAATTTTATTTAATCCTTCTTTTTCTGCTTGTATTTTAATTGGATTTGATCCTGGAACTATAATAGCTTTTACATTTGAATGTACTTTTTTGTTTACAACAATTTTAGCTACTTCTCTTAAATCTTCAATTCGAGAATTAGTGCATGATCC
Organism: Buchnera aphidicola (Chaitophorus sp. 3695); assembly: GCF_964058985.1. Lineage (NCBI taxonomy): Bacteria > Pseudomonadati > Pseudomonadota > Gammaproteobacteria > Enterobacterales > Erwiniaceae > Buchnera > Buchnera aphidicola. Next base: position 90,000 of record NZ_OZ060379.1, read on the forward strand.
TATAAATACTGTATTGATAGGTATTTTTTTTAGATAAGAATTTTCTTTGATTCCCATATATTTAAAAGATTTTTTAGCAGTTTTTTTACTACTTTTATCGAAAAAATCATTTATTTTTGGTGTTTTTTCATCAATTGAAATTATTTGATCTAAATTTGTACCCCATGTAATTTGCGGAGCTATAGAAGAAATATCTATATAAAAAATTTTATCAAAATGAGCTTTTTTATCAGATTTTAATGTATTCCAATATTTTATAGATTGATTCCAATTTATTCCTTTAGGTGAGAATTTTTTATTTTTTAAATAATTAAAAGTAATATTATCAGGCTCTATTAATCCAGATTTTGCTCCCATTTCAATGGCCATATTACAAACTGTCATTCTTTCTTCCATAGTAAAATTTTTAATAACTTCACCACAAAATTCAATTACATAACCTGATCCTCCTGATGATCCAATTTTTTTAATAATATATAAAATGATGTCTTTTGCCATAATTCCAGGTTTTCGTATACCATTTACTTCAATTTTCATGTTTTTAAATTGATTTTGTTGTATTGTTTGTGTGGCTAGTACGTGTTCTACTTCTGATGTTCCAATACCAAAAGATAAAGCTCCAAAAGCTCCATTAGTAGATGTATGTGAATCTCCACATACTACTGTCATTCCAGGTAATATCATACCTTGTTCAGGAGCGATTACATGAACAATGCCTTGGTTTTTATGTAATATATCATATAATGGTATATTTTCATTTTTACAATTTTTTATGAGTTGCTTCATTTGTATTTCTGCTGTTTTTCCAGAAGCTGAGATATTTTTTTTTACAGTAGAAACATTATGATCCATTGTAGCAAAAGTTTTATCAGGTCTACGTACTTTTCTATTTTTTATTTTTAATTCATAAAATGCTTGTGGAGATGTGACTTCATGAATTAAGTGTAGATCAATATATATAATAGATTCTTTTTTATTTGTTTGAATCAAATGAGAATCATATATTTTTTGATAAAGAGTTTTTCTCATATTTATAGTTCCTCAATAAATGATTTAACAATTTCGTTACCCATTTTTTCTGTTGTAACAAAATTTTTATTGTGAGAAATATCATGTGTTCTGAATCCTTTTAATAAAGTTTTATGTACTGCAATGTTAATTAAATTTGAAATATGACTTATTTTTAAACTATGTTTAATTAACATAGATAAAGATAAAATTTGTGCAATAGGATTAGCAATATTTTTTCCTTGAATATCTGGAGCAGCTCCTCCTGCTGGTTCATATAATCCAAAATCTTTTGTATTAATACTTGCAGAAGGTAGCATTCCAATAGAACCAGTTAAAATTCCACATTCATCTGAGATTACATCTCCAATTAAATTTGGACACAGAATAACATCGAATTGATTTGGATTCTTAATTATTTGCATAATAGCATTATCAAAATATAAATGAGATAAATGTACTTTAGGATATTTTTTAGAAATTTCGTTAACAGTTTTTCTCCATAATTTTGAAGTATATAAAACGTTTGCTTTATCTATGGAAGTGACTTTACATTTTCTATTTAGAGCTTCTTGGAAAGCTATTTCTGCAATTCTTTGAATTTCATATTTATGATAAATAGAGGTATCTATAGCGTAATGCATATTTTTTTTATTAATTTCTTCAGAAGGCTTTCCAAAATAAATACCTCCAGTAAGTTCTCTAACACATAAAATATCAAATCCATTTTTTATATTATTTTTTTTTAATGGAGATAAATAATTTAATTTTTTATATAACGTAGAAGGTCTTAAATTTGCAAATAAATTAAAGTATTTTCTAATAGGTAATAAAGATGCAATTTCTGGTCTTTTTTGTGGAGGTAATGTGTCCCATTTTGGTCCCCCTACAGAACCTAATAATATAGCATTAGATTTTTTACATCCTATTAAAGTTTTTTTAGGTAAAGCAGTTCCATATTTATCAATAGCAACTCCTCCTATATCATATTCTGAAGTTTTTATATTAATTAGTAATTTTTTTTGAATAATTTCAATAATTTTATAGGTTTCTTGCATAACTTCTGGTCCAATACCATCTCCTGGTAATATTGCTATTTTGTATTTTTTATACATATTTTTTTTCTATATAGTTTAGTGTATGATATTAATATTATTATTTAAATATGATTGATCGTATCATATATATAAATAGTTTCAAACTTTTGAAATATAACTTTTAAAAAATAATTTTATATAAAATTATTTTTTAAATAAAAGAAAATTACTTTGAATATTTTTTTTTTTGAAAATTTTAAAATAAACATTTCAATTTTATATAAAATTTTTTAATATTAAAAATATTTTTACGATATAATCGTTTCTAATAAAAATTTTTTTTAACTAAAGTGTTTTATTTAAAAAAGTAGGTTATATGAGATTATGTGATGAAGATATTAAAAAATGGATTTTTAAAAAAAAATTAATTATTACTCCTATTCCTAATATGAAAAAAATTCATGGAGCTACTATTGATATACGTTTAAGTAATAAATTTAGAATTTTTAAAAAATCTTATAATTCTATTATAGATTTAAAAAAATCTTCTAAAAATATTAAATATGTTTTAGAACAAAATATTAGTGATGAAATTTGTATTGCTAATAATAAATCTTTTATTTTAAAACCAAGAAATTTTGTATTAGCATTAACAATAGAAAAAATTTCAATGCCAAATGATTTAATTGGATGGTTAGATGGCCGTTCTTCTTTGGCTAGATTAGGATTAATGATTCATATGACTTCTCATAGAATTGATCCAGGATGGAATGGAAAAATTGTTTTAGAATTGTTTAATGCAGGAAACTTTATTTTAGCTTTAACTCCAGGGATGTTTATTGCAGCTTTAAGTTTTGAAGTGTTATCTGGTATATGTAGTAAACCTTATAATTATAACAATAGATCTAAATATTTTAATCAAGAAAATATTATTTCTAGTTTAATATATAAAGAATAAAATTAAAGTTATGAATATAAATAAATATTATTTCGAAATTACTTATATAATATTTTTTTTAAAAATACATTAATTTTTGTAGACATATATGGAATAATAGATATTATGATTAATAAAAATAAAAAAATTCTTGTTACTTGTGCGTTACCATATGCTAATGGTCCTATACATATAGGGCATTTATTAGAACATATTCAAGCGGATATTTGGGTTAGATATCATAGAATGAAAGGAAAAGTTGTTTTTTTTATTTGTGCTGATGATTCTCATGGTACTGCTATTATGTTAAAATCTAAATTAATGAATATTTGTCCAGAAGATTTGATAAAAATTATTTTTAAAAAACATTTAAAAGACTTATCAAATTTTAATATTTCTTATGATAATTATTCGCATACTCATAGTAAAGAAAATTTATATTTTTCACAAAAAATATTTTTAATATTAAAAAATAAAGGATATATTAAAGAAAAAAATATTTTTCAATTATATGATCCTATAGAAAATATTTTTTTACCTGATCGATTAGTAAAAGGTCAGTGTCCTAAATGTTTTGTGATTAATCAATATGGTGATCATTGTGAAAACTGTGGATCTGTATATAATGCTCAAGATTTAATTAATCCAAAATCACAGATATCTGGAGTTACTCCTATTTTAAAAGATTCAGTACATTTGTTTTTAAATCTTCCTCATTTTGAAAAAAAATTAAAATTATGGATTAATTCTGGAATTTTAGATATAAATATTAAAAATAAAATAAAAGAATGGTTTAAAAAAGGTTTAAAATTATGGGATATATCTAGAGATGCACCTTATTTTGGTTTTAATATTCCAGGTTATATAAATAAATATTTTTATGTATGGTTAGATGCACCAATATGTTATATTAGTACATTTAAAAAACTTTGTATTAAAAATAAAAGAATTAATTTTAAAGAATTTTGGAAAAATTCTAAAACTACTGATTTATATCATTTTATAGGTAAGGATATAATTTATTTCCATAGTATATTTTGGCCAGCTATTTTAGAAGGAATTAATTTTAGAAAACCAACAAAAATTTTTGTACATGGATATGTTACTTTTAATAAAGAAAAGATGTCTAAATCAAAAAATAAATTAATTAAAGCAAGTACATGGTTAAAATTTTTTGATTCTGATAGTTTAAGATATTATTATGCATCTAAATCTTCATCTTCTGTTAAAGATATTGAATTTAATTTAAAAGAATTTATAAATCGAATAAATTCAGATATAGTAAATAAAATTGTGAATCTTGCTTCTAGATGTTCTAGTTTTATAAATAATGATTTTAATGGTTTATTAGGTAATAAATTATTAGATTTAGATTTATATAGTTTGTTTTTACAAAAGAATAAAAAAATTTATAAATTATTTAAATATAGAAAATATTCTTCTATTATATATATTATTGTTAGATATGCAGAAAAATCAAATTATTATATAAATAACGAGAAACCTTGGAATTTATTTAAGAATGATAAATATAATATAAAAATACAATTAATTTGTACTATGGGAATCAATTTATTTCGTTTTTTAATAACTTGGTTAAAACCTATTATGCCTGATTTAAGCAGCCGCGTTGAAAAATTTTTAAATATTAAACTTTCTTGGGAAAGTTTAAGTACTCCTTTGTTAAATCATAAAATTTCTAAGTTTAATCATTTATATCATCGATTAAATCATGTTTCTTCTAAAATTTTTGTATAAATTTTTTCATCTTTTTTTTTTATTATTCCAAATAATAGATATTTTTTTACAATGTATGTTATATTTTTCTTGTATTGAGAATAATCCAATTGCAGAAATAAATTTGTTATCATAGAATAAAAGTGGTATTTTTTTTCTTTTCCAAGGAAGTATTTTAAATTTATTAAATAATTCTTTAATTGTTGTATATTTTTTTATATTTTGATTTATTTTAATTTTTTGATTAGTATGAAATCTAATATTTACTAGTTGTTTTTTTTTTGGTGCTTGAATATTTAAAATACTTTTTTTATTTTCTATATTTTTTGTTTTTAAATATCCATTTTTTTTTGGTAAAAATATTTTTTTTTGTATATTATGCCAAAATATAATATATTTTCGTATGTCATAAGTTTTTTTTATCCAAAATAACTTATTTTTATAATTCCAGATTTCATGTTTTTTTTTAAATTGTATTTTTGGTATTTTTTTTTTTTTATTATGAACAATGTTTTTTAAAATAGATTTTAAAAATTTTAATGCAGGCATTTTCATTTTTTGAAGATGAATCCATTTTCTGATAATAAAATATTGAATATCTATATCCATTTTTTTAATATTTTTAATATTTAAAATTTTTTTTTTAATTAAATTTTTTTTAAAAATAGGTTGAATAAATTTATTTAATAATTTATGTTCTGCAGAAATTAATTTTGTAGTTCTTAAACAAGTTTGTGGAAAATATTTCCATCTTTGAGTTATTTGAGGAATTATTATCTTTCGAAGAAAATTTCTTTCATATGAGGTATCTTTATTACTTTGATCTTCAATCCATTTTATTTTTTTATATTTAGCCCATATTTTTATTTGTTTTCTAGAAAAATTTAGTAATGGTCTAATTAAGTAATTATTAAAAAATTTTTTTTTATAAGCAATTCCAGATAATCCTTTCGGTCCGCTTCCTCTTTTAATAGCTAATAATAATGTTTCACATTGATCATTTAAGTTATGACCAGTTAATAATATTTCTTTTGGATGTAAATTTTCTTTAAAAATTTTATAGCGTTTATTTCTAGCTTGAGATTCTATATTTTTTTTTTTAACATTTAAAAAAATTTTTTTATATATAAATGGAATATTATTTATTTTACAAATTTTTTTACAATGTAATCTCCATTTTTTAGATTCTGAATAAATTTGATGATCAATATGAATAGCACGAATATGAATTTTATATTTTTTTTTTATTTCTATTAATTGATATAATAAAACAGTGGAATCTACACCGCCACTGTAACCTAATAGAAATTTTTTATATTTTATTATTTTTTTTTGAATTGTAATCACAAGAATAATTATATGAATTTATTTGAAAAAATTATTTATATTTTTAAAATTTATACGTTCGAGTGGACTTGAACCACTGACCACTACTATGTCATAGTAGTGCTCTAACCATCTGAGCTACGAACGTTTGTATAATTTTTAAATTTTTTTTTAAATTTATATTTTTATTTTAAAGATAAATTTTTTATTTGTAAATAAAAAAATTTATTTTTTATTAATTTATAAAAATTAAAAATTTTTTGAAATATATGTTAAGGAGAATAAAATGTTTACAGGTATTGTTCAAGGAATTGCAACTTTTTTATATATAAAAAAAATAAATTCTATGTATTATGAATATTGTATTAAAATACCAGATATTTTATTAAAAAATATAAAAATTGGAATTTCTATTTCAAATAATGGATGTTGTTTAACAGTAGTAAAAATTTTTAAAAATATTGTATTATTTCATTTGATTCAAGAAACTTTTAATATAGCTAATTTTAAATTTTTAAAAAAAGGAGATAAAATTAATATCGAAAGAGCAGCTAAATTTGGTGATGAAATTGGGGGACATATAGTGTCTGGTCATATTATTACGACTGCTCAAATCATGAATATTTTAAAAAAGAAAAACACTTGCACTTTTATTTTAAAATTAAAAAAAAATGTATTTATGAAATATATTTTTTATAAAGGATTTATTTGTTTAGATGGTGTTAGTTTAACTGTTAGTAAAATTTTAGATAATAATTTTTATGTACATATTATTCCGGAAACATTATTAAGTACAAATTTTTCTTATAAAAAAATCAATTCTTTTTTAAATATTGAAATTGATACTTTATCACAAACTATTGTAGATACTTGTATAAAATTTTTTAAAAAATAATTTTATGATTATTAATAAAATTTTTTAAAATATTTTAAATATATATATCTCAAAAAAATTTTAAAAAAACTTTAATGTATCAGATTTTATTTAATACATTTTTAAATTAATAAAATATTTATATTTTCAAAAGAGATCATATAATTTTATGAAAAAAAAAAAAAGGATTTTGATTTTATCATTATTAAAAAATAAATATAAATTAAATCGTAATACAGAACTAATTTTTTCTACTGCTTTTGAATGTTTAATAGCTGTAATGTTATCAGCACAAACAAGAGATATAACTGTAAATAGAATTACCAAAGTTCTTTTTTCTATTGCAAATAATCCTAAAAAAATAATTTCTTTAGGAGAAAAAAATTTAATAAATTTAATTAAAAATATTGGTCTTTATAAAAATAAAACTAAAAATTTAATTCAAACTTGTAAAATTTTATTAAAAAAATATAATGGTATAGTTCCAAATAATAGAGAGAGTTTAGAAAGTCTTCCTGGAGTAGGACGAAAAACTTCTAATGTAATATTAAATATTATTTTTAACAAAAAAAAAATAGCTGTAGATACACATGTATTTAGAGTGTGTAATCGTACTGGATTTGCTGTAGGAAAAAATCCTCGATTAGTCGAACGTATTTTATTAAAAGTAGTTCCAAATTATTATAAATTATATGTGCATAATTGGTTTTTATTACATGGTAAAAATTTTTGTAAAGCAAGAAAAATGCATTGTAAAATATGTTTTTTAAATAATTTATGTGAATTTAATAAAAAATTATAATTGTTATATATATTTATTCTTTAGGAAATATTTATGTTAAAAAAAAATTTTTTTTATGAATTAAAGAATCGTGGATTAATAGCGCAAATTACTAATTATAATAAAGTTTCAGATATTCTTATAAATAAAAAGATTACTGTGTATTGTGGTTTTGATCCTACAGCTGATAGTTTACATGTAGGACATATTCTTCCTTTATTATATTTAAAGAGATTCCAATTAGCAGGACATACTCCAATTATTATTATTGGTGGAGCGACTAGTTTAGTAGGAGATCCAAGTTTTAGATCTAAAGAACGTGAATTATTAGATTCTTCTAAAAAACATTTTAAATGGATTAAAAAAATTGAAAATCAAATTTATAAATTTTTAGATTTTTCTAATATTTCAAATAAAGCAATAATTTTAAATAATTATAATTGGTTTAAAAAAATTAATATTCTTTCTTTTTTAAGAAATATCGGTAAATATTTTTCTATTACTCAAATGATTAATAAAGAATCTGTAAAACAAAGAATTACTAGAGCAGATCAAGGAATTTCTTTTACTGAATTTTCTTATAGTTTATTACAAGCTTACGATTTTTATTTTTTATATAAAAAATATAATGTTTGTTTACAAATTGGTGGATCTGATCAATGGGGGAATATTACTTCTGGAATTAATTTAATTCATTCTTTGACAAAATCTGAAGCTTTTGGTTTAACATTTCCTTTATTAATAAAATCTGATGGTGTGAAATTTGGAAAAACTGGTTTAAAAACTATTTGGTTAGATCCAAAAAAAACTACACCTTATGAATTTTATCAATTTTGGATTAATATTACAGATCAAGAAGTATATAATTATTTAAAATACTTTACTTTTATTAATTTAAAAAAAATAGATGAAATAAAAAATTTAGAAAACAATCAAATTAAATGTATTAAATTTAAGGAAAAATTAGCTAAAGATATGACAATTTTAGTACATGGAAAAAATAAATATATGTCTGTAAAGAAAATTTCTACTATATTTTTTTCATATACTATAAATAATTTAACTGAAGAGAATTTAAAAAATTTTAAAGATGATGGTGCACCATGTATTACTATAAAAAATTTACGATATTCCATACAAGAAATATTATTATTATCTAATTTAGCTAATTCAAAGCAACAAGCAAGAAATTTAATTTCTTCAAACGCTATTTCCATAAATTATAAAAAAATGAATATTTTAAATTACTTTCTTTTAGATTCAGATAAATTGTTTAATAAATATACTCTAATTACTAAAGGAAAAAAAAAGTTTTGTTTAATAATATGGAAATAAATATATTTAATTTATATTTTTTATATAAAATTATAATTTTATTTGAAAACTTTCTCCACATCCACATTTATTCTGAGAATTTTTATGATAAAAATCAAAATAGTTATGAAATTTTTTTTCAATAAAATCAATAGTTATTCCATCTAATATATGAATTTTATCTTTTGAAATAAAAATTGAGATATTATCTTTAATAAAAATTACATCTGTATTAGTATTTTTTATAACATATTTTAGTATATATTTATATCCTGCACATCCTGTTTTTTTTATATCAATTTTAATTCCTATGATATTTTTTTTTATTTTATATATTTGAAATATTTTTTTTAAAGCTTTTTTGGTAATAAAAACACCTATAAATTTTTTTTTTTTAGATTTTAATAAATATTTTTTCATATCAATAAGACTCTTTTTTTTCATTAATTTATTATTGTATAAAGTTTGAATTTAAAAATTTTTTATCTAAAGCAAAATATAAATTTTATATATATCAATATGATAAAATAATTTTTTATTTGAAGATTTATTGATAAATTTTTTCTTTAATTTTTATTTGAATTTCATGCAATAATTTTTTAAGGATAATACCAAAATAATAGAGGTATAATTTTGTGAAATATTATAAAAAAAATCAAGATTTTTTAAAAACTATTATTTTATCTACGTCGATTTTTATTATTATTATAGCAAGTTTTTATGTTATTCGTCCATTTTTACAAAGTTTTTTTTGGGCTAGTATTATTGTTATTTCAACATGGCCGATTTTATTATATATCCAAAATTTTCTTGGAAATAGAAAATACTTATCTATATTTTTTATGGTATTTTTTTTATTATTATCTTTTTTTATTCCTTTTTTTATTATAGTCAGCTCTGTAATAAAAAATAGTTTTTATTTTTTTAGTCATATTAGTTTAGAGAAATTTATATTTCCTAAATTAGATTTTTTACAAAATATTCCTATATTTGGTTTAAAATTTTCATTATATTATAAAAATTTATTGCAAGGGAAATCTGAAAATATTTTTAATTATTTACAACCTTATTTTGGTCAAATAATAGTTTTTTTATTTTATAAGATTAAATTATTAAGTAATCTATTAATAAATTTATTTTTTATATTTGTGTTTACTTGTTTTTTATATTGGAAAGGTGAAAAAATATGTAATATATTTCAAAATTTTTTTTTAAAACTAAATTTTAAATCAAAGTATTCAATATTTTTAATTATTCAAAAATCTATTCGAGCAGTTTTTTTGGGAGTAGTGATTACATCTTTAATTCAAGGTACTTTAGGAGGATTAGCATTAATTATTGTAGGAGTTCCATATATAATTTTTTTTGTAATGATAATTATTTTTTTATCTTTAATGCAATTAGGTTCTTTACCTGTTCTTATTCCTATTGTTTTATGGTTATATTTCAAAAATTGTTTTATGTATGGAACATTTTTATTATTATGGAGTCTTATATTATCTGTTTTAGATAATTTAATTCGATTAATTTTTATTCGATTAGGAATTAATTTACCATTTTTTTTTATTTTTTCTGGTATTATAGGTGGTTTATTAGCATTTGGTATAATTGGTATATTTATAGGTCCAGTTATATTAGATATATTTTATAGAATAATTTTAATTTTTATTAATAAACGTTATTCTTCTAAGAATATTATAAAAGATATTAAATTTATTAAAAAATAATTTTTAATTATTATTTTAAATATTTTTTTATATAGTTTTTTTTAAAATTTATAAATTTTTTAAATATTTATTTTATTTTTTTATATTTATTGAATTTAATTAAAATTATTTGAATTATTTATAGAAAAATAATTACTTTACATTGAATATATTTTATATAAAAAAAAAAAAATAAAAAAATTTAAAAAAATAAATTTTTTATATATATAAAATTTTAAATATAGATATATTTTAAAAAAATTTTATTTATGTTTTCTATATTTTATTAATAAAAATGAATTTGTGAAAAGTTAATTATTATATATAATATAATTATTTTAAATATAATTTATATAAATTATTTATATGAAATAAATATAAATCTTAAATTTTTTTATACAAAAATATTATTTTATCAAACAAAAATAAGTTAAATAAATATAAAATTCTCATAATTATTTTATATTATTTTTTAATATATTAACAGTTTAGAGACAAACATGAAAAAAACAGATGAATTAAGAACAGTTAGAATAGATCCACTTATTACTCCTGCGCATTTATCGGAATGTTATCCTATTACTTCTCAAATTATGGATAATATTATTAAGACAAGAAAAAATATTGCAAATATAATTTCTGGAAAAGATAAGCGTTTATTAGTTATTATTGGTCCTTGTTCATTACATGATCCTTTGGCTACTATGGATTATGCAAATAAATTAAATGATTTAAGAAAAAAATATTCAAGTTCATTAGAAATTATTATGCGTACATATTTTGAAAAACCTCGTACTGTAATTGGGTGGAAAGGATTAATTTCTGATCCCGATATTAATAATACTTTTAAAGTGAACAAAGGATTAACTTTAGCTAGAAAATTATTATTAGAAATTAATAGAATTGGTTTACCTGCTGCAACAGAATTTTTAGATATGGTTGTTGGACAATTTATTAATGATTTAATTAGTTGGGGAGCAATTGGCGCACGTACTACTGAAAGTCAAATTCATCGTGAAATGGCTTCAGCTTTATCTTGTCCAGTTGGATTTAAAAATGGAACTGATGGAAATATATTAATTGCAATAGATGCTATTAGAGCAGCAAAAGTACGTCATATATTTTTAGCTCCAGATAAAAATGGTCATATGACTATTAATCATACTAGCGGAAATTCTCTTTCACATATTATTATGCGAGGAGGAAAAAAACCAAATTATCATTTTCAAGATATTAATTTAGCTGTATCTTATTTAAAAAAATTTCATTTGCCAGAAAAAGTAATGATTGATTTTAGCCATGGAAATTGTTTGAAACAATATAAATTGCAATTAAATGTATGTGAATCAATATGTAAACAATTAAAAGATGGTTCAAAAAATATTTTTGGTGTTATGATAGAAAGTTTTTTAGTAGAAGGATCTCAACCTATTAAAAAAATGCATGAAATGAAATATGGTCAATCTATTACTGATTCTTGTTTAAATTGGGAAGATAGTGTTTTTGTAATAAAAGAATTGTCTAGAGCAGTTTTAAATAATTTATAAAGATATTAAAAATAATTTTTTATATAGATGTTTATATTTCATAAAAAAATTTATTTAATTGCTTGTAGTTAAGGGTTTTCAAAATGCCAGTTATAACTTTTCCTGATGGTTTAAAAAAAAAGTATAAAAATTCAATTTCGATTAATAAAATCTTAGAAAATTGTAAAGATATCTATAAAAAAAAATATATCGCTGGATTTTTAAATAATAAAATTGTAGATTTTAATACTATTGTTACAAAAGATTCAAAGTTATATTTTATTGAAAAAAAAGATAATTTATCTAGACAAATTATTAATAATACATATGTACATTTATTAGGTTATAGCATAAAAACTTTATGGCCAGAAATTAAATTATATAAATTTTTTTCAAATAATAATGAATTTTATTATGATTTTTATAAAAAAAATTCTTTAAAAGAAAAAGATCTATTAATAATTGAAAAAAAAATGCAAGATTTAATAAAAAAAAAATATTATATTTTAAAAAAAGACTTGTATTATAAAGATTTAAATAAAATTTTAAAAGATTTAAATGAAGATTATAAAATTAAAATTTTAAAATTAAATTTTAAAAAAAATAATTATATTAGTTGTTATTTTCATGAAAATCATATTGATTTTATGATAGATATAGAAGCTCCGAAAATAAGTTTTTGTAAATATTTTAAATTAAATAAATTATCTGGTGTATATGTAAATTCAGATAGAAAAAATATAATGATTCAAAGAATTTCTGGAATATCTTTTTTAAATAAAAAAAAATTTTTTTTATATTTTAAAAATTTAAAATTAAAAAAAAATTTTGATCATAGAAAATTAAATTTAAATTTAAATTTATTTCATTTACAAGAAGATGTTCCGGGAATGGTTTTTTGGCATCATAACGGATTATTTATATTTAAAAAATTAAAACATATTATTAGAAAAAAATTAGAAAAATATAATTATCAAGAAGTTAAAACACCTATATTAATGAATAGATTAATATGGAAAAAAAGCGGTCATTTAGAAAATTATAAAAATTTAATGTTTTCAACTTATTCTGATAATAAAGATTATTGCGTTAAACCAATGAATTGTCCTGGTCATATAAAGATTTTTAATCATAAATTAAAATCTTATAGAGATTTGCCAATTCGTATGTCAGAATTTGGAAGTTGTCATCGTCAAGAGCCTTCTGGAGCATTACATGGTTTAATGCGTTTAAGAAATTTTACTCAAGATGATGCGCATATTTTTTGTACTAAATCACAATTAGAAGATGAAATTAATCTTTGTATAAAAATGATTTATGAAATATATAATATTTTTTCTTTTAAAAAAATTATTGTTAAATTATCAACTCGTCCTGATAAAAGAATTGGTGACAATTCTGTATGGGATTATACTGAATCAATATTAAAAAAAGTTTTAGAAAAAAATAATATATCTTTTTCTTATCAAATTGGAGATGGTGCATTTTATGGACCTAAAATTGAATTTGATTTACAGGATTCTTTTAATAGAAAATGGCAATGTGGAACAATTCAATTAGATTTTTATTTACCTAAAAGATTAGGATCATTTTATATTGATCAAAATAATACAAAAAAATTTCCAGTTTTGATTCATCGAGCTGCATTAGGTTCTTTAGAACGTTTTATCGGAATTTTACTTGAAGAATATAAAGGATTTCTTCCAATTTGGTTATCGCCTATACAGGTTAAAATTATAAATATTTCACAACAAAATATTGAATATTGTAAGATTATATTAAATGTTTTAAAGAAAAATAATATTAGATCTGAATTAGACTTAAGAAACAAAAGTTTAGGTTTGAAAATTAGAGAAAGTATTTTGCTTAAAATTCCTTATATCTTAATTTGTGGAGATAAAGAAGAAAAAAATAATACTATTTCTTTTAGAAAAATTCGAAAAAAGCATATTTATAATATGAGTTTATCAGATTTTTTACAAAAAATTTATAAAAAAAATAACAATTTTAAATAAATTTATATGGAGGGATAAAATATTAAAGTCTGGAAAAGAACTTCAAGTATAAGACCACATAGAATAAATAATGAAATTCGTGCTCTAAGAGTACGTTTAACCGGTTTAAAAGGAGAAAAGATAGGAATATTTAATATATATGATGCTTTAAAAAAAGCTAAAAAAGAAGGTTTAGATTTAGTTGAAATTAGCCCATATGCAGAACCTCCTGTATGTAAAATTATGAATTATGGAAAATTTATTTATACTCAAACAAAAGCTTTAAAAGAAAAAAAAAGAAAGCAGAAGGTTATTCATATTAAAGAAATTAAATTTCGACCAAATACAGATGAAGGAGATTACCAAGTTAAATTAAGAAGTTTAAAACGTTTTTTAAAAGATGGTCATAAAGTTAAAATTACTCTTCGATATCGAGGAAGAGAAATGGCTCATCAAAAAATTGGAATAAAGGTATTACATAGAATTAAATTAGATTTAAGTAATTTTTCTTTAGTAGAGTTTTTTCCTTCTAGAATAGAAGGTAGACAAATGATTATGATTTTATCTCCTAAGAAATAGATTTATGAGATAAGATAAATATTAATTTATTTTATATATTTTTAGGTATGCTAATGAAAAAATTAAAAACTTTAAAAAGCGCAGTAAAACGTTTTAAGAAAACCTCTTCTGGTAAATTTAAAAGAAAACAAGCTAATTTAAGACATATTTTAACTAAAAAATCCACTTCTAGAAAAAGAAATTTAAGAATAAAGAAAATTATTTCTAAATCAGATATTAAAGTAGTAAAATCTTTTTTTCCGTATAATTAAAATTAAATATTTTATAACATTTTTCAATAAATTAAGGATTCTAAAATGGCTCGAGTTAAAAGAGGTGTATTCTCTCATGCTCGTCATAAAAAGATTTTAAAAAAAGCAAAAGGATATTATGGTGCGCGATCTAGAGTTTATAGAGTTGCTGTTCAAGCAGTTTTAAAAGCTGGTCAATATTCTTATAGAGATAGACGTCAAAAAAAAAGAATTTTTAGAAAATTATGGATTACTCGTATTAATGCAGCTGCTAGAGAAAATAATTTATCTTATAGTAATTTTATATATGGGTTAAAAAAAGCATCTATTTTTATTAATCGTAAAATATTATCAGATATAGCAGTTTTTGATTCAATATCTTTTAAAAAATTAGTACACACTGCGAATACACATTTACCTCAATAAGAACATGTTTTATATAATATTTTTTATTTGATTTAATATTATAATAATGAATATTGAATTAAATTTAATATAAAATTTAAAAATTTTTTTTTTAAATTTGAATACAACTGATAAGCTTCCTTAAAAGGAAGCTTTTTAGTATATTATGAATTTTTATGGAAATTTTAAGTTATGAGTGATGATAAAAATTATATTCAGGATATTTTATTAAAATTAAAAAAATGTAAGAATAAAAATGATTTAAATATCATACGGTCAAAATATTTAGGTTCTAATGGAATTATTACTAAAAAGTTTAGAACGTTAAAAACATTAGATATAAAAAGTAAAAAAAAAATAAGTATTAAAATAAATAAAATTAAAAAAAAGATTTTAAAATTGTTTTTTTTAAAAAAAAAATCTTTAGAAGAAAAATTAATTCAAAATTTACATAAAAACAATAATATTGATCTGTCTTTATCCAGCAAAGAAGTTAATCTTGGTTCAACACATATTATTACTCATTCTATAAATCGTATAATAAAATTTTTTTCTAAATTAGGTTTTGAAGCATTATATGGTCCAGAAATAGAAAATGATTATTATAATTTTGATGCATTAAACATTAAGAAAAATCATCCATCTAGAGATAGTCATGATACTTTTTGGTTTAATCAAAATATTTTATTAAGAACACAAACTTCTAGTATGCAAATTCGTACTATGGAAATGAGAAAACCTCCTGTGAGAATTATTGTTCCTGGAAAAGTATATAGAAATGATTCTAGCTTAACTCATAGTCCTATGTTTCATCAAGTAGAAGGTTTTATTATAGATAAAAAAGTTAACTTTTCTAATTTAAAATGGATTATGAGTAATTTTTTATTATATTTTCTTAAAGAAAAATGTAAAATTCGTTTTAGAAATTCATATTTTCCTTTTACTACTCCATCTGCAGAAATAGATATTTTTAATCAAATGTCTAAAAAATGGTTAGAAGTGCTTGGATGTGGTATGATTCATCCTTCAGTTTTAAAAAATGTAAACATTGATTCTAAAAAATATATTGGATGTGCTTTTGGAATCGGGATTGAACGCATAATTATGTTAAAATATAATATTTTAAATATTCGTTCATTTTTTAAAAATGATTTAAGATTATTAAAACAATTTAAATAATAGTGAGAACAAATGAAATTTAGTTTATCATGGTTAAAAACATTTTTTAAAAAAGATTTAAAAAATTCCTTGATTTGCAATCAACTAACAGAACTTGGTTTAGAAGTAGAAAATTTACAAAAAAAAAAATATTTTTTTAAAAATTCTTATATTGGAAAAATTATTTCTATATCTAATAAAAATCATCAAAAATTTTTAAAAATTGAATTAAAAAAAAATTTTTTAATTGATGTTTTTACAGAAAAAAAAAATTTTTATGTAGGTATGAAGTTAGCTGTTGGATTAAAGAAAGAATATTCAATAGATTTAGAAAAGTATATTAAAAAAAATAATAACAACAATTCTTTGTCTTGGAAAATATATACGTATTATGATTTTGGAATTTTTGGTAATAAAGATTATATCGTAGAGTTTCCTAAAGATCAAGAAATAGGAATTTTAGTTAAAAAATATTTTAAAAAATATCCAGATGATTTATTAACTTTAAATGTTACTCCTAACAGAAATGATTGTTTAGGAATATTAGGTATAGCAAGAGAATTATCTGTTATTAATAATTTAAAATTAAAAAATAAATTTAAAAAATTGAATAATTTTAATAAAATAGAATATAAAAATAATTTTAAAATTTCTATATCTGATAACAATATTTGTTCTAGTTATTTTATAAAAATTATTAAAAATATAGATTTATCTATAAAGACTCCTTTTTGGATCCAAGAAAGATTAAGAAAATCTCATATTCAGTCTATTAATATTGTTTATGATGTTATTCATTATGTTTCGCTTGAATTTGGTCAATCTATTCATGTTTTTGATTTAGATAAATTTAAAAAAAAAAAAATAAAGATTAGGTTGTCTAATATTAATGACAATATTTTATTTAAAAATAATTCTTTAATTAAAATTTTTAAAGATACATTAGTTTTTGAAAATGATAAAAAAATTATTTCTTTGGGTGGTTTTATTAATTCTCAAGATTTTTTAATAAATAAAAACACAAAAAATATTTATATAGGAACTGGAGTTTTTAAAGATAATTTAATTAATTATATTAAAACAAAATATAATAAATATTATAAATCTTATGATAATCATTATAGACGATGCGAACATAATCTATGTGTTTTTTCTTTAGAGCGTATTTCAAAAATATTATCTAATTTATTTTTTTGTATGAATATATCTAATATTTGTATGATTAAAAATAAAAAAGATATTAAAAAAAAAATATTTTTATCATATAAAAAAATTAATAAAGTCTTAGGTGTTACTATTAATAAATTTATAATTTTAGATATATTAAAAAAATTAGAATATTTAATTTTTGAATCATTACATAGATTAATAGTTATTCCTCCTTTTTTTCGTTCAGATATTATATTTCCAGAAGATGTTATATCTGATATAATACGTTTTTATGGATATCATAAATTACCTAATTTACCTTTAGAATTAAATACAATAGTACCAAAAAAAAATTTAATTTTAAATAAATTATCTCAAATAAAGAAATTTTTATCTAATAGAGGGTATTCTGAAGTTATAAATTATAGTTTTACTGATAAAATTTCTCAGAAATTATTTTTTAAAAATAGAAAACTTATAAAAATAGTTAATCCAATTTCTAAAGATTTAGCTTATATGCGAACATCTTTATTTTCTGGATTATTAAAAAATATAAGTTATAATTTAAATCGTCAACAAGAAAATTTTCGTTTATTTGAAAGTGGATTATGTTTTATTCAAAATAAAAATAAAGAATCTAAAATTGATCAAAATTTATATTTGTCAGGTATTATTAGTGGAAGTAAATATCAAAGAAATTGGTGTAATAAAAAAATAAAATTTAATTTTTATGATTTAAAATATGATATAGAAAAATTTTTATCATATGTTTATAATATAAATAATATTTTTTTTAAAAAATCTTATATAAATGGATTTGATTTAAATATATGCGCAAAAATTTATTTTAAGAATATTAAATTAGGATACATTGGATTATTAAGTTCTTCTATTAATAAATTTTTTAATATTATAAACCATATTTTTGCTTTTGAAATTTTTGTAAAAAGAATTCCTATATTAAAAAATAATTCTATACAAGAATGTTCTTTTTATCCTTATAGTATAAGAGATATTTCAATTATTATCTCTAATTCTATAGCTGCTGCAGATGTTATTCAAGAATGTTATAAAATTTCTTTAAAAAATATTTTTAAAGTTATAATTATTGATATATATCAAGGAAATAAAATTCCTATAAATAAAAAAAGTTTATCTTTAAGAATTTTTTTTCAAAGTATAAAAAAAAATTTTACTTATAATGATATAGAAGTGTTATTTAGAAAATGTATTTATAGAATTCAAGATAAATTTAAAGCAGTATTGCGAGATAATAAATTTGTTTAAAAATATTTATAGTATATCTCTTATTTAAGAGATAATTTTTTATACAATTCATGTATATTTTTTTAAAATATACTTTATATTAATTTTAATTATTATATTTACATTTATAATAAAAGGAATAATCTATGTTAGATTTTTTTCTTTCAATTTATTTTAATTAATCGTTTTATAAATTTTTTTATTTTTTTTATTTATTTTTAATATCATTAAAAAAAATAAAAAATTAATCTGATAAATATTATTTAAAAAATAATTAAATTTATTATAAAAATATTTTTTATTAGAAATATAAAAAATTTATATAGATTAAAATTTTTAAATTTTATTAAAAAATATAATTTTTAATAAAAAAATTTTATATTAAATAGTTTTACTAAGTAAAAATATTTAATGTTTATAATAAAATAATGTATTGCAAATGAATTTCTTTGACTAAAAAATTTAAAAATATTTTATTTTTAAATATTTTTAGTCAAGTTAAAATTATAAAAAATATTATTAGTATAAATAATTAAAAATAGCTATTTTCTGAAAAGTTTTTTTTATCATATATAAAATATTTAATCTATTTTTTTGTATTTTTTTAATTTTATGATTAATTTGAATTTCATTAAAAAATTTTTCTAAAAGATCATGAATATTTATGATTTCTTTAATAGATTTTTTATATTTTTCTTTTTGATTTAAAACATTAATTTTAATATTTATGTGTTGAATTTTTTCAAATAATTTTTTTTCTAAATCGTATTTAAATAATTTAGGATTAATTTTAAATGAATCTGAAAAATTTTTATTTTTTAAAATATTTGTAATTCTTTTATTAATATTTAATATTTTTTTTGCGTATTTTGATTTAAGAAATTTAATAATCATTATAATTTTTTTATTAATTTGTAGTATATTAATTTTTTTTAAGTTAATTATAGATTTAATAATATTTTTAATATTTTTTTCGTTTTTATAAAAATAATAAAATCTATTTATAATAAATAAATTTATTTTATATATAATTTTTTTTATATTCGTTTTAATTTTATATATTAAAATTATTTTTTTTACTAATTTATTTAAATTAAATGAAATTTTATAACAAATTATTATTTTTATAATACTTATAGAAATTCTTCTTAATGCAAATGGATCTTTATCTCCTTTAGGTACTTTACCTATAATAAACATACCTATCAATGTATCTAATTTATCTGTTATAGATAATGCAATACCTATATTTGAAGTAGGTAATTTATCATTTTTGTATTTTGGCAAGTAATATTCTTGTAAAGCTTTGTAGACTTCTTTTTTTTCTTTATTATATTTTGCATAATAAGATCCAATTATTCCTTGTAGATCTGGAAATTCTAATACCATATAGCTAATAATATCACATTTGGATAGAAAAGCTGCTCTCTGAGCATTTTTAATATTAAATAAAATTTTTTTTTGTAATAATAATATTATTTTTTTTAATCTATTTGTTTTATCTTCTAAATTACCTAAATGTTCATGAAATAAAACATTTTTTAGTAGTTTTTTATTATCAGATAATTTATTTTTCATATCTTTTTTAAAAAAGAAATTTATATCTTGTAGTTTAGAAGATATTACTGTTTTATAGCTAGATATAATTTTATTGGATTTTTTAGTTTGTGTATTAATAATACAAATAAATTTAGATTTTAATTTTTTATTTTTTTTAAATAATGGAAAACATTTTAGATGATTTTCAATAATATAAATAATAATTTTTTTAGGTAAAGATAAAAATTTTTTTTTAAAAGATATAATTATTGCAGAAGGCCATTCTACTAAAGCTGTAATTTCTTCTAACAAATATTTATTTATTATAAGAAAGCTTTGATTTTTTTTTGCTAAATTTAAAATATTTTTTTGAATTCTATCTTTTCTAACTTTATAGTCTACAATTATTTTTCCTTTTTCTTTCAAAATAGATGAATAATCTTTAGCATTTGAAATATTTATTTTAGATTTATTTTTAATTAAATAATGACATTGTGTTTGTCTGGTTGGAGTTAAACCAAAAATTTTTTTAGAAATAATTTTTTTATTAATTAACATGATAATATTTCTAATTGGTCGAATAAATTTATATTTTGTATCATTCCATTTCATTAAATGAGGATGTGAACATTTATAAAAAATTTTTTTTGTAATTTTAAATAATTTTTCTGAAAAATCTTTATATTTTTTTTTTTTTTTATATATTAACCATTTTTTTTTACCTTTTTGAAAGATTTGAATATTTTTTTTATTAATATTAAATTTTTTTATCCATGATAATGCTGGTTTTTGTATAATTCCTTTTTCATTAAATGCAATAGAAATAGGAGGACCTTTTTGTATAATATATTCATTTTTTTGATTATATTTAAAATTTTTTATTTGAATAGCTATTCTTCTAGATGTAGCAAACCAGTTTATTTTATTATAAATAATATTTTCGATTTTTAATTTTTGAATAAATTTTTTATAAAAAAATAAAGAAATTTTTTTTAATTTTTTTGCTGGTAGATCTTCTGTATTTATTTCTACTAAAAAAGTTTTTTTTTTCATTTCAAAATTCTCTTTTTTTTTTAAATTTTATTTTTTTTATAAGAAATAGCAATATTTTTCGTAACATTTCTTATTTTAAAAATATAATTTTGTCTTTCTGTTGCAGATATAACTTTTTTTGCATCTAATAAGTTAAAACAATGAATTGCTTGTAATATACATTCATATGCAGGAATTAAAAGAGGTTTATTTAAAGATAATAATCTTTTAGATTCTAGAAAATATAATTTAAAGTTTTTGAATAAAAATTTTTCATTAGATTGATTAAAATTATATTGAGAATGTTCTATTTCATTTTTATAAAATAATTCTTTATAAGAAATTTTTTTTTCTTGATGTTTAGACCAGATTATTTTATAAATATTATCTAATTTTTGTATATGCATGGCTAATCTTTCTAAACCATATGTAATTTCTACTGATATGGGTTCACAATTTATAGATCCAATTTGTTGAAAATATGTAAATTGTGTAATTTCTATTCCATTTAACCATATTTCCCATCCTATTCCAGATGCTCCTAACGTTGGATTTTCCCAATTATCTTCTATAAATTTTATATCATTATTACATAGCTGAATATTTAATTTTAATAAAGATTGTAAATATATTTCTTGAATATTTTCAGGTGCTGGCTTAATAATTACTTGAAATTGATAATAATGTTGTAATCTATTTTTATTTTTTCCACTTCTTCCATCAGTAGGTCGTCTAGAAGCTTGAGTATAGGCATATGATATTGGTTTTTTTTTTAAACATGAAAAAAATGTTTTATGATGAAATGTTCCAGCTCCTATTGGAAGATCTAATGGTTGTATAATTGTACAACCTTGATTTATCCAAAAATTTTTTAAGGATAAAATTATTTCATAAAATGTTTTTTTTTGATTTTTTTTTTGCATAATTTTTGATTTTTTTTAAATTTATATTGATAAATTTATGAATTTTTGTATTTTTTATAAAATTTCATAAGTGTAATTAAAAGTTGAATATTTACATAAAATTTATAAATTTTTAATAAATATATTAATTTTAGATTTTATCTTCTTTAATAAAAATATTATATTAATTATAATATTTAATATATTCAAATTTTTTATTTTTTTATAATTATATAGGATAAATAAATAATGAAATATATTGGATCACATGTTAGTATTTCTAAAGGTATCTTATCTGCTATAGAACATTCTTATAATTTAAAATCTACGGCTATAGGTTTATTTATTAAAAATCCTTTACGATGGAAAATTTCTAATATTACTCAAAAAATGATAAAAGATTTTAAAAAAATATGTAAAAAATACAATTATTTACCTAAGCAAATTTTACCACATAGTGGTTTTTTAATTAATTTAGGACATCCAAATCCAATTTTTTTAAATAAATCTAGAGATTCTTTAATAGAAGAAGTAATAAGATGTCAAGAATTAGGTTTAAAATATTTAAATTTTCATCCAGGTAGTTATTTGAATAAAATTTCAAAAAGAAAATGTTTAGAACTAATTTCTGATTCAATAAATTTTATTTTAAAAAAAACTGAAAAAGTTATTTTAGTTATTGAAAATACTGCAGGACAAGGAACAAATTTAGGTTATAATTTTGATCAATTATCTATAATTATTAATAAAGTAAAAAATAAAGAAAGAATTGGAATTTGTTTAGATACATGTCATTTATTTGCAGCAGGATATGATTTAAGGACTAAAGAAAATTATATTAAAACTTTTAATTCTTTTGATGAAAGAATTGGTTTTAATTATTTAAAAGGTTTACATTTAAATGATTCTAAAAATATTTTAGGAAGTAGAAAAGATCGACATGAAAATTTGGGATTAGGATATATTGGAAAAAATTGTTTTAAATGGATGATGCAAGATTTGAGATTTGAAAACATACCAATAATTTTAGAAACAATTAATAAAAATTTATGGTTAGAAGAAATTTCTTGGTTACAATCTAAAGTTACATTTTAAAATAAAATAGATTTTTTAATTTTTTTTTTTAAATTTTATAAAATAGTTTTATTATATAAAGGAATAAAATATGATTACTATAAATGCTAGTAAAAGAAATTTTTGCGGAACAAAAAATAGTAGAAAATTACGTTTAAAAAATTATTTTCCATCAATTATTTATGGTAAAAAAAAATCATCTATATTAATTCAGTTAAAACAAGATGATATACTTAATTTATTTAATAAAAATACTTTAACAAATGCAAATTTTTTAATTATTATTGAAGATATACAGATTAATGTTAAATTAAAAGAAATACAAAAACATCCGTTTAAAAATAAATTTATTCATATTGATTTTGTAAGAATATAATTTTATTTTTATTAAAAAATTAAACTTTAATATTTTGTTATAATTAATTTAATAATAATTTTTTAAATATATAAAAATATAAATATAGTTAAGATTTTATATTTTAAAACATTTTTAAAGATTTAAAAAAAAATTATTTATAATAAAATATTTTGCACAATTAAAGATTTTAATATAATCATTTCCTTATGAAATTGTAACATTATAAAATTTATTATTACAATTATAAGAATTATTATAGGTAACCAAGATATATCTTTTTTTTTTAAAATATATATTATTTCTTTATAATTTTTGTTTTTAAAATTTTTTAAAATTATCCATAAACTTAAAAACATAATTATAACATTAAATATACAAAATTTTTTAAAACAATTATCATTAGAATGATTAGGAAGTTGAGTAAATATACAAGTTATCATACCTGGCATTAAATATAATATAGGCCAAAGTATACAACTAATTAAATTTGGAAAAAAAAATTTTTTAAAAAAAGAAATTTCTAACATTCCTGATAAAACTGGAATTATTGGTCTAGTAATTCCAATGAATTTACCAAAAAATATAGTAATTAAATTATATCTTTTTAATAGTTTTTTAATTTTTTTAATTATAATTAAATTATTTTTAAAAATTTTTAAATTTTTAATAAAATATTTAAATTTCCATCCTATAAAATAAGAAATCCAGTCTCCTAATAAACATCCTATAGTTGAACAAATCCAAATAGGATAAAATTTATTATGTGTATTTATAATCATAGCTCCTAAAGCTGACATTATTACTATTCCAGGTAAAAAAAAACCTATTAGAGCAAAAGATTCTATAAATGAAATAAACATAGTAATTAGAATAAAAAAAAAACTTGATTGTTTTGAAATATAATTTAAAATAGTTTCCATTGTTTTAGATCCTTTTAATAAATTTTTTTATGTATTTAAAAAAGATAAAATCATAGTTTTAAATCTATGATATTAAATGCAAATATTATTTTTTATATTAAATTATAGTGATTTAATTTTATAAAACAAGTTTTAAAAAAATAATTTAATAAAAAAATTTTTTACACTATAAATTTTTTTAAAACATTTTTTTAATTCATTTAGATAAAAAATAAATTTTATTATATTTTATAAAAAATTTTTAAAAAATAATAAAAACATTATTCAATATATATGATTTTTTATATTTTTTTTTTTTTTTTTTTTTTTTTTTGTATTCATTTAAAAAATATATTTTATTTTATAATATATTCTATAAATAATGTTAAATATTTTTCAAAACTTCTTTAAAATATATTAAATAATATAAATTTATAAATTAATATTTCATTATAATCGTTTAAAATAATATATATTTTATTTTTGTATTTTTATAAAAATAATAAAACAATTTTAATTTTATTTAAATTTATATTTAAAAATTATTTAATAAAATAAAAAAAAATTTGTTAATAACTTTATAAAGATTATTAATATTTTTCATTTATAAGAGATTCTATGATATATAAGAATAAATATAAATATATAAAATTTTTTCAAAAAAAAAAATTTGGACAAAACTTTTTAACAGATCCATTAATTATTACAAAAATAATTAAATGTATTAATCCCATTCAAAATGATTTATTACTTGAAATTGGTCCAGGATTAGGAGCTTTAACTATTCCTATATGTAATATTATAAGCAAATTAAATGTAGTAGATATAGATCTTGATGTATTAAATTTTTTTAAGAATAAAAAAATTTTTTCAAAAATAAATTTTTTTTTAAAAGATATTTGTAAATTTAATTTGATGCAATTTTACTTAAATAACAAAAAAAAAAAAATTAGAATTTTTGGAAATCTTCCATATAATATATCTACTATTTTATTAATTCGTTTAATTAAATTTAACTTTATTATTAAAGATATGCATTTTATGTTTCAAAAAGAAGTAGCAAATCGTATTTTATCACATCCTAATAGTAAATTATATGGACGTTTAAGTATTTTAATACAATATTTTTTTAAAGTAAAAAAAATGTTTGACATATCTCCTAAATCTTTTTATCCTTCTCCAAAAATTTATTCAACTTTTTTAAAATTTTCTCCACATAAAATTTTTTCGCAATTTAATTTTGATTTAAATATATTAAGTAAAATTACAAAAATAGCTTTTTCTAAAAGAAGAAAGATATTAAAACATAGTTTAAAGAATCT
Source organism: Buchnera aphidicola (Chaitophorus sp. 3695) (assembly GCF_964058985.1). Classification (NCBI taxonomy): domain Bacteria; kingdom Pseudomonadati; phylum Pseudomonadota; class Gammaproteobacteria; order Enterobacterales; family Erwiniaceae; genus Buchnera; species Buchnera aphidicola. Next base: position 116,153 of record NZ_OZ060379.1, read on the forward strand.
ATTTACAGAAGATGTTTTATTAAAATTAAATATTAATTCTAAATTGCGTGCGGAAAATTTATCTTTAAAAAAGTATTGTCAATTAACAGATTATTTAATACGTCAAGATATATGAAATTTATAAAAAATATAAATATTTATTAGGTTTATAAATTTTAATGTTTATTGAATTTTTAATATAGGAAGATTTATTTATGAGTACTTATTTTATAGGTGATATTCATGGATGTTATGATCAATTTTATTCACTTTTAGAAAAAATACAATTTGATAGAGAAAAAGATGAAATATGGATTACAGGAGATTTAGTAGGTCGAGGACCTAAATCTTTAGAAGTATTAGAATATATTTTTTCTTTAAAAGATAAAGCAAGATTAGTATTAGGTAATCATGATTTAAATTTATTATCTGTATATTTTAATATAGAAAAAAATTCTATAGAAAAAGAAATTTCTGAATTATTAAATTATTCTAATTTAGAATTTTTAATTAATAAATTAAAAAAGACTCCTTTAGTTCAATACGATTTAAACAAAAAATTATTAATGTCTCATGCTGGTATTTTTCCAAAATGGACTATCAAAGAAATAATAAAATATTCTAAAGAAGCTCAGAGTAGGTTATCCGGACAAAATTTTTTAAAATATTTAAAATATATGAAAGGTGATTTTCCAAATACTTGGTCTAGAAATTTAAATAAATATGATCGCTTTCGTTTTATTATAAATTCCTTTACTCGAATGAGGTATTGTAATTTAAATGGAGAATTAGATTTTAGTTACAAAGATACTCCTCCTCATTTTAATCAGAGTTTATTTCCTTGGTTTGTCATTGAAAATAAATTAAGTTCAAATTATTCTATATTTTTTGGACATTGGTCTTCTTTAAAAAACACAACAACACCAGAAAATTTTTTTCCTTTAGATACTGGTTGTTGTTGGGGTAGAAAATTAACTATTTTAAGATGGGAAGATAAAAAATTTTTTACAATTAAATGTACTGCATTAAAATAATATATTTTTAAATTTTTCTAAAATTTTATAGAAATAAATAAAATTAATTTTATCTATAAAAATTTTTTGATATATTTGATATAATTTTTTTTAAAAAATATTTTTTAAAATTATTTTATATAAGTAGGATATATTATATTTATCATAGGGAGAAATAGAGAATTTATATTTCTTTTCTTCCTATAATTATTTTAAAAATATTTTTATACATTTTTTTATAGATTTTGAATTTATTATTTTTTATATCATATAATAATATAATTTTTTCTTAGATAAAATAATTTTATAGTTTATGATAAATTATATTTCATAATTATTTATTAATATTTTTGATTAAATTACAATAAATTTTTTAGAAATACCACTATAGAATTTTATTTTTTTTAAAAATAATATGTTTTTTTATATTATATCTAATAATATTAATTATGTTTTATTTTTTTATGTAATTCTTGTAAACTTATAATATTTTCAAATGGATTTGTTTTTAATGATTGAATTGAAGCTAATGCTCCATTCATTGTTGTATTATAGTAAATTTGATTTTTAATAGCATATCTTCGAATAATTTTTGATTTTTTAATTTCTTCTGTCGAATAAGCAGTATTAATAATATATGAATATTTATTATTTTTTATGCGATCTTGAATATTAGGATGATTTTCATTAATATGATTTACTTTTCTTACAGGAACATTATTTTTTTTTAATAGTTTAAATGTATTATATGTAGCATCAATTTTAAAATTAAATTTGATTAATTTTCTTGATAATTTAAGAATTTTATTTAAATTATTATCTTCAATAGATAATAATACTCTTTTTTTATTATTAATCATTGTTTGAGTACTAACCATTGCTTTTCCAAAAGCTTCTGAAAAAGTTTTTCCAATTCCCATTACTTCTCCAGTAGATTTCATTTCTGGACCAAGAATTGGATCTGAATGAGAAAATTTATTGAATGGAAAAATTGATTCTTTTACAGAAAAATAAATAGTTTTAATTTCTTTTTTAAAAAATTTTTGTTTTTGTAAAGATATTCCGATCATAACTTTAGTAGCTATTTTTGCCAATGGAATACTAGTAGCTTTAGAAATAAAAGGTATTGTGCGAGCTGCTCTTGGATTAACTTCAATAATATATAATTTATCATTTTTTACTGCAAATTGTATATTTATTAGTCCTTTAATATTTAATTCTAAAGCTATTTTTTTAACTTGTTTTTTAATTAATTTTAAAATTTTATGATTAAGTGAAAATGAAGGAAGTGAGCAAGCTGAATCTCCTGAATGTATTCCTGCTTGTTCAATATGTTCCATAATTCCTCCGATTAATACTTGTTTTGTATCGCAAACAGCATCTACATCTATTTCTATAGCGTTATTCAGATAATGATCGATTAAAACTGGGTTTTTATTATTTTTTTTTATTTTTTTTTTAAAATATTTTTTAAGGTTTTTTTCATTATATACAATTTCCATAGATTTTCCTCCTAAAACATATGAAGGTCGAATCATAATTGGATATTTAATTTTTTTTGATTCTTTAATAGCTTCTGTTAGGTGCATTACTGTAGAATTTCTTGGTTGTTTAAGATTTAATTTATGAATAATTTTTTGAAATATTTCTCTATTTTCAGATTGATCAATAGATTTTGCATTAGTTCCAATAATTTTAATATTTTCTTTTTTTAAAGATTTAGCTAATTTTAATGGTGTTTGTCCGCCAAATTGAATAATGACTCCTTGAGGTTTTTCAATTCTAATTATTTCGAGAACGTTTTCTAACGTAATTGGTTCAAAATATAATCGATCGGAAATATCATAATCTGTAGATACAGTTTCTGGATTACAATTGATGATAATTGTTTCAAAATTATTCTCTCTTAAAGCTTGCGCTGCATGTACACAACAGTAATCAAATTCAATTCCTTGTCCAATTCTGTTTGGTCCGCTTCCTAAGATAATAATTTTTTTTTTATTGAATATAGGTTTAGATTCGCATTCATCTTCCCAAGTTGAATACATATATGCAATAGAAGTTTTAAATTCTGCGGCGCATGAATCTACTCTTTTATATACTGGATATATTTTATTTTTATATCTTAATTTTCTAATTTGGTGTTCTTTTTTCTTAGTTAATTTAGCTAATCTGGTGTCAGAAAATCCTTTTTCTTTCATTTTTTTTAAAAAACTAATTTTTTTAATTTTATTAGGATTTTGTATGATTTTTTTTTCTAAATTAATAATTTCTTTAATTTGTATTAAAAACCATTTATTAATTTGTGTTAATTTATGTATTTTTTTAATATTAATATTATTTCTAAATGCATCTCCTATATACCATAATCTATCAGATCCTGGTTTTTTTAGTTCTTTTTTTATTTTTTTTACAGCATTTTTTTTGTTAAATTTAATTTTTGAATTAAAACCATCAGAATCAATTTCTAAGCTTCGGATAGCTTTTTGTAAAGATTCTTGAAAAGTACGACCAATAGCCATAACTTCTCCTACAGATTTCATTTGAGTTGTTAATCTATTGTTACTATTAGGAAATTTATCAAAATTAAATCTTGGAATTTTAGTGACTACATAATCTATAGATGGTTCAAAAGAAGCAGGAATATTTGTTCCAGAAATTTTATTGTTTAACTCATCTAATGTATATCCAATAGCTAATTTTGTAGCAATTTTAGCAATAGGAAATCCAGTGGCTTTAGATGCTAAAGCTGAAGAACGAGATACTCTCGGATTCATTTCTATAACAACCATTTTTCCATTTTTTGGATTAACTGCAAATTGTACGTTTGAACCTCCAGTTTCAATACCAATTTCTTTAAGAATATTTATTGAAGCGTTTCTCATAATTTGATATTCTTTATCAGTTAATGTTTGAGCTGGAGAAACAGTAATTGAATCACCTGTATGTATACCCATAGGATCAAAGTTTTCTATTGAGCACACTATAATACAATTATTATTTTTATCTCTTACCACTTCCATTTCATATTCTTTCCAACCGATCATAGATTCATCAATTAATAATTCTTTTGTTGGAGATAAATTTAATCCTCTTGTACAAATATCTTGAAATTCTTTTTCATTATAAGCAATTCCTCCTCCTGTTCCACCCATGGTAAAAGATGGTCTTATAATACATGGAAATCCAATTTTTTTTAATATGATAAATGCTTCTTTTAAAGAATGAGCAATACCTGATTTTGGAACATTTAGATTCAATTTTTTCATAGATTGTCTAAATAAACTTCTATCTTCAGCTTTTTTAATAGATTTAACTGTTGCTCCAATCATTTTTACTTTAAATTTATCTAATATTTTTTTATGATAAAGATCTAATGCGCAATTTAATGCTGTTTGACCACCCATAGTTGGAAGTAATGCATCTGGTTTTTCTTTTTTAATAATCTTCTTTACTATTTTCCAATGAATTGGTTCAATATATGTTTGATCTGCGACTTCTGGATCAGTCATAATTGTTGCTGGATTAGAATTGATTAAAATAACTTTATAACCTTCTTCTTTTAAAGCTTTACAAGCTTGAGCTCCAGAGTAATCAAATTCACATGCTTGACCAATAATTATAGGACCTGCTCCAAGTACTAATACAGATTTAATATTTTTATTTTTAGGCATTTTTTTCTCTTTAATTTTTTATTTTTTTTTATTTACTAATTTTGCAAATTGATCAAACAAAAATGAAGAATCATTAGGTCCTGGGCACGCTTCTGGATGTCCTTGAAAACTAAATATAGGTTTATTAAAAATTTTTATTCCTTGTATAGTATTATCAAATAATGATATATATGTGATTTTTATTTTTTTTGGTAAACTTTTTTTTTTAACAACAAAATTATGATTTTGAGAAGTAATAAATATTTTTTTTGTATAAATATTCTGTACAGGATGATTACTTCCATGATGCCCAAATTTCATTTTTTTTATTTTAGCTCCACTTGCTAATGCTAAAATTTGATGTCCAAGACATATTCCAAACATTGGTATGTTGTATTGAATTAATTTTTTTACAGATTGTATTGCTTGAATAAAATATCTTGGATCTCCTGGCCCGTTTGATAAAAATATACCATCTGGAGAAAGTTTGAGTATATCTTTAAAATTTGTATTTTCTGGTACTACTGTTAGATTGCATTCTCTATCTTTTAACATTCTTAAAATATTTCTTTTAATTCCAAAATCATATGCGATAATATTTTTTTTTTTCATATTATGAATATAATAATTTTTATTTTTTTTAGAATGAATATTAATACTTTTTTGTTTCCATTTATATATTTTATTATGATTATTATTTTTTTTTATTATTTTTTTTTTTTTGTATAATATTATATCTTTATAATTATTAAATTTTGGTATTTTAGTTAGACATATAATACATCCTTGTTGAGAACCACTTTTTCTAATTTTTTTTGTTAACTTTCGAGTATCAATATTTGTAATAGTTAATATTTTATTTTCTTTTAAATATTCTAAGAGACTTTTTGTACTTCTATAATTACTAGATATAGGAGATAGTTCACGTATTATTAATCCTTTAATATGTATTGAAGAGGATTCTTCATCGTTTATATTTACTCCTACATTACCAATATGTGGATAAGTAAATGTAATTATTTGATCTTTATAAGATGGATCAGTTAAGACTTCTTGATATCCTGTCATAGATGTATTAAAAACAACTTCTCCAGTTTCAATACCTTGAATTCCAATAGAATTTCCATAAAATTTACTTCCATCTTCTAAAATTAAAATAGCATTTTTTTTCAAAATTTCCTCTATATTTTAAATTTAATTTATGTGAATAAAGTATAAAAATATTAATTCCATGTATGAGATTTATAGAAATTTATAATTTATTTAATACATCGTTTATAGTAAATAAACCATTTTTTTTATTATATATCCATATTGCTCCTTCAAGAGCTCCTTGAGAAAAAGGTTTTCTATTAAATGCTTGATGTTTAATAGTAATTTCTTCTCCTTTAGTTGAAAATAATATAGAATGTTTTCCTACTGTTTTTCCTGCTCTAATACTACTAAAACCTATTTCATTTTTTTTTCTATGATAATTTGATTTATTTCTATCATATACAGCAATATCATGAAAATTTAGTTTCATGTTTTTTGCAATAAATTTTCCTAAAGTAATAGCTGTTCCAGATGGTGAATCAATTTTATGACGATGATGTGATTCTATGATTTCAATATCAGATCTTTTTCCAATTTTTTTCGTAGTAGTTTTTAAAAGATTTAAAATTAAATTAATTCCTATACTGAAATTTGTAGAATGTAAAATACTAATTTTTTTAGATTTTTTTTTTATATCTAGATAATTTTCTTGAGATAAACCAGTTGTTCCAATTATTATTTTTTTATTATGTTTATAACAAAAATTTAAATTTTTTATAGTATTTTGAGGATTTGTAAAATCTATTAATATATCAAAATCTTTTGGATTTTTTATTTTTGTATAAATATTTATTTTATTTTTTTTTAATTTTTTAAGTATTTTTGAATCTTTTTTTTTTATATCTTTATTTTTTTTAATAATAATTGTATTTAATTTAAGTTTTTCAAAATTTTTTATTTCTTTTATTAAACATTTACCCATTTTTCCTAGTGCTCCAGAAATAGCAATTTTAATAATTTTTTTATGCATGATTTAATTTATCCTATAATTTTTTTTATTATTTTATAAAGTATATTTTATATAAAATAATTTTTTAAAATATTTCAGTTATATATTTTAAAAATATAAATTTTTTCATAATATAAGTAAAATATTTTTTTAATTTAAAAAAATAAAAATATTATTGAAAAAATTTTTATAACTTTTTCTTAAAAAAACATAATATACAGCCAAATATAATACATACATCGGATATATTAAATATAGGTAAATGTAAATATTTATAATGTAAATCAAAAAAATCTATAATATATCCATATTTTATTCTATCTATAGTATTTCCAATAAAACCGCTAATGATAAATAAAATTTCATAACTTTTTGCGGACGAATTATTTAAAAAAAAATAATATATTAAAAATATTATTATTATAATAAAAATTATATTAATGATATTAATATAAATACAGTTCCAAATTTTTTTATATTCATACCATCCAAATATAAATCCATAATTTTTTACATATACTATATTTAGTATATTAAAAATTTTAATTTTATTATAAATTTTAAAATTTTTAAAAATTAAAAATTTAGTTAGATAATCTATAAATAATATTAATAAAATAATAATAATTTTATTATAATTTTTTATGTGAAAAATAATTTTATTCATCTATGCAAATATTCTATTTTCTTCTTTTTTATGAATATTTTTTATACATCTATTACAAATATTTAATTTTTCTTTTTGTTCGTTTTTTTTAATTTTATAATAATTCCAACATCTTTGACATTTTTGACCAGTATGTTTTTTTAGTTCTATTTTTAATCCTTTAATTTTTTTATTGTTTTTTAAGTTTTCTGGAGCATATGAATATTTTTTAATAGAACATTCAGAAGTTAAAAATATGAATTTTAATTCATTTTTAAAAATCATAAATTTTTTTAAAATTTTTTTATCTAAATATAATATTAACGATATATGTAAAGAACTTTGAATATTTTTATTTTTTTTTTCTTTTTCAAGAAGTTTATTTATTTCATTTTTAATTTGAAAAATTATTTTCCAAGTTTTTGTATTAATTATATCTGTATGCGGAATTAAAAAAAGTTTTTTAAACCATTTTTGTATAAAAATATTTTTCTTTACATTAGGAATATATTTCCATATTTCATAAGATGTGAATGGAATGAGAGGAAAAATCCAAATGGTAAAAGCTTGTATAATAAGATATATTGCTGTTTGACAGCTTCTTCTATTTTGACTATTTTTATAAGAAGTATATAAACGATCTTTAATAATATTTAAATATATAGAACTCATTTCTATAAAACAAAAATGTAAAATTTTTTTAGTTACTTTATGAAACTTATATTTTTTATAAAGATTTATAATTTTTTTTTGTGTTTTTAAAGTTTTTTCTATTGCCCAAAGATCTATTTTTAGCATATTTTTTTTAGCTAAAAAATTTTTTTCAGGATGAAAGTCATAAAGATTACTTAATAAAAATCTAGCTGTATTTCGTATTTTTCTATAAGAATCTATAGTTTGATTAATAATTTCTTGAGAAATAGAAACATCTTTAGAATAGTTACTAGACGCAACCCATAATCGTAATACATCAGCTCCAAATTTTTTAATTATATCATTTGGGCTAATAGTATTTCCAATAGACTTAGACATTTTTTGTCCCTTTGGGTCTATTGTAAATCCATGTGTAATTACTTTTTTAAATGGAGCTTTTTTTTGAATAATTGAAGAAATAATTAAAGATGACATGAACCATCCTCTATGTTGATCTGATCCTTCTATATATAAATTGGCGATTTCTTTATTTTTTTTATTTAAATATATAGGAGAAGTATGCATACATCCTGATTCAAACCATACATCTAAAATGTCTGAAGATTTATGATAAAGTTTTCCATTTTTTTTTAAAAAAATATTTTTATCTAAATTCCACCATCCTTCAATTCCTTTTTTTTTAACAAGACGAATAATTTTTTTAAATAACTTTTTTGTATTTTTATGTAGCAATCCTGTTTTTTTATGTGTAAAAAAAGGTAATGGTACACCCCAAGATCTTTGTCTAGAAATACACCAATCTGGTCTATTTTTTATCAATAATTGTAAGTGATTTTTTGTCCATTTAGGTATCCATGATACTTTTTTTGTCATATTAATTGTTTGTTTTTGAAAATTTTTTTTATTAATATTTATAAACCATTGTTTAGTAGATCTAAATATTACTGGAGATTTATGTCTCCAACAGTGAGGATAACTATGTTTAATACTATGTATTTTTAATAAAGAATTATTTTTTTTTAGTAAAGAAATAATTATTGAATTAGATTTAAAAACATTTTTTTTATATATTTTTTTATGTATATTTTTTTTATAAAATCCATAAGAAGTAATTAAATTTTTTGGCTGAATATTATATTTTTGACATGCAATATAATCTTCTTGCCCATGTGCAGGTGCAGTATGTACAATACCTGTTCCAATTTCTAAAGTCACATGTGAACTTAATATTATTGGTATATGAATTTTTAGGAATGCATGTAGAAAATTTAAATTTTCTAATTTTTTTCCTTTAATAGATCCAATTTTTTCATATTTTTTTATTTTAAGAATTTTAAATACTTTTTTAATTGTTTTTTTAGCAAGAATAAATATTCTATCTTTTATTTTTACTAAATAATAGAGAAAATTAGGATTGATTGAAATAGCTTGACTAGCAGGTAAAGTCCATGGTGTAGTAGTCCAAATAATAATATATACATTATTTATATTAGTATTTTTTATATGATATTTAAAAATTTTAAATATTTCTTTTGGATTACAAGATTTTAAAGAAAAATATATGGAATTTGATATTTTTTCTTTATGTTCTACTTCTGCTTCTGCTAAAGAAGATTGACATTGTATACACCAATGTATTGGTTTTAATCCTTGATATAAAAAATTTTTTTTAAAAATTTTATAAATAATTTTAATTATATTAGCTTGATTATGATAATCCATAGTTAATAAGGGATTTTTCCAATCAGCTAATATACCTAATCTTATAAAATCTTTTTTTTGTTTGAGCACTTGTTTTAGAGCATGTTTTCTGCATTTTAAACGAATTTTTTCTTTAGTTAAACTATGAAAATTTTTTTTATATTTTTTTTCAATATTATGTTCAATAGGTAAACCATGACAATCCCAACATGGTATAAATGGTACTTGATATCCTGATAAATTTTTAAATTTAATTATTATATCTTTTAAAATTTTATTTAAAGCATGACCTATATGTATTTTTCCATTTGCATATGGTGGTCCATCATGAATAATAAATTTTTTTTTATTTTTTTTTAATTGAATCATTACTTTATAAAAATTTTTTTTTTTCCATTCTTTTAATATTTCTATTTCTTTTTGTGATAAATTTCCTTTCATAGAAAATTTTGTTTTAGGTAAATTTAAAGTGTTTTTATAATTCGTCATAAGTCTTTTCTTAGTTTTGTATTAATAGTATATATGTAAGTATTAATTCAATAATATATTAAAAATAAATTTTATTAATTATAAATTAATATATATTTTTTTATATTTTTTTGTACTAAAATAATTATTTTAGTATAATAAATTTATATTATAAGTATTTAAATGTAGGAGTTTATTATGGCTAATTTAAAATCTTCTAAAAAAAGTATTTTTTCATCTATTAAAAGAAAAATTTCTAATAATAGAAATCGTTCTGTTATTAAAACATATGTAAAAAAAGTTTTATCATATATTATGATTAATGATTTTAACAAATCAATGAGCGCTTTTAATAAAATGCAATCTTTAGTAGATCGATATTCTATTAAAAAAATTATACATAAAAATAAAGCAGCACGATATAAATCTAATTTATTAAAAAAAATTAGAAACATTTCAAAATAAATATACCCTATTTAATAAAAAATTTTAAGAAAAGCAGTATTGTTTCTAAATTTTATATTAATTTATGAAATTAATACCGCTTTATATTTTATTATCATTTTGTTAAATCTTGAAAAAATTTTTTTACTCCATCAAAAAATCTTTTAGAGCGAGGATTGTTTGTTTCTCCTTGGTTCCCTTTTAAACTATAATTTAGATCGTTTAATAATTTTTTTTGATATTGATTTAAATTAATTGGTGTTTCTACTATAATTTTACATAATAAATCTCCTGTAATGTAATTTCTAATTGATTGTACTCCTTTTCCTTTAACTCTAAATAGTTTTCCTGTTTGTGTTTCTGGTGGAATTTGAATTTTTACTTTTCCATTTAAAGTAGGTACTTCAACTTTTCCACCTAATGCAGCTAGAGTAAAATTGATAGGGATTTCACAATATAAATCATTTTTTTTTCTTTTAAAAATAGGATGTTTTTTAATATTTACTTGTATATATAAATCTCCAGAAGCAGCTCCATTTTCTCCTGCTTCACCTTCATTGTTTAATCTAATTTTATCGTTATTATCTATTCCAGCTGGAATTTTTATAGATAGTTTTTTTGATTTTTGAATTCTTCCATATCCATTACAAGTGTAACATGGATTTTTTATAAATTTTCCTTGTCCTTGACAAGATGGGCAAGTTTGTTGTACTGTAAAAAATCCTTTTCGCATATGTATATTTCCTTTTCCATGACATGTATTACAATTTTCTGGTATAGTTCCTGTTTGTGTTTTATTTCCATTACATGTATGACATCTCTGTAACGATGGAATATGAATTTCTTTGATTGTACCTTTGACTGCTTCTTCTAAGTTTAATGAAATATTATATTGAAGATCAGAACCGCGATGATTTTCTCTTGAATTACTGTTTTCAAATATATCTCCAAATACATCTCCAAATATATCACCAAAATCAGTAGAACTAGTAAAGGATCCATTAAAATCATTTCCAGAAGAATTTTGTTCAAAAGCAGAATGTCCATATTGATCATATGCTGATCTTTTTTCTGGATTAATTAAAATCTCATATGCTTCTTTGATTTCTTTAAATTTTTTTTCTGAAAGTTTACTATTGTTATTTCTATCAGGATGGTATTTTACTGCTAATCTTTTATAAGCTCTTTTTATTTCTCTATCATTAGCTGATTTAGAAATATTTAAAGTTTTATAATAATCTTTTTTATTCATTTTTTTATCTCATTTAAAATATTTATTTTATATATTTTAAACGGGCGTAGATTTTTTTATTCTGCGCCCGTTTTCATTTAAAAATTAATAAATATAATAAGTATTAACTTTATTTTTTCGGTTCTTTGACTTCTTCAAATTCTGCGTCTACGACTTTAGGATCTTTTGGCGCAGTAGAAGAATTATTATTTGTATTAGATTCTTCTGGAGATGCAGTTGTTTTTTTAGTAGCTTCTATTAATTTTGATGATATTTTTAATAATTCTTGTATTTTAGATTCAATATCTTTTTTATTTTCTTTTTTTAATACTTCATCTAAATTTTTTAATGCTAATTCGATAGATTCTTTATCTTTAATATTAAGTTTATTTTTACATTCTTCTAGTTGTTTTTTAGTACTATGAGAGATTTGATCTCCTTGATTTCTAATTTGAACTAATTCTTCAAATTTTTTATCTTCTTCAGCGTGCTTTTCAGCATCTGAAATCATTTTTTTTATTTCTTCTTCTTTTAATCCAGAAGAGGATTGTATTGTAATTTTTTGTTCTTTTCCAGTTTTTTTATCTTTTGCGGATACATGTAAAATTCCATCTGCATCAATATCAAATGTTACTTCTATTTGAGCCATTCCTCTAGGAGCTGGTTGAATACCATCTAAATTAAATTGTCCTAAAGATTTGTTATCGTGAGATTTTTTACGTTCACCTTGTAATACATGAATAGTTACAGCTGATTGATTATCTTCTGCTGTAGAAAAGATTTGACTATGTTTAGTTGGTATAGTTGTATTTTTATTAATCAAACTAGTCATTACACCACCCATTGTTTCAATTCCTAAAGATAATGGTGTAACGTCTAATAATAAAACATCTTTTACATCTCCTGCTAAGACACCACCTTGTACTGCAGCACCTACAGCTACTGCTTCATCCGGATTTACATCTTTTCTTGGTAATTTTCCAAAAAATTCTGATACTTTTTTTTGTACCATCGGCATTCTTGTTTGTCCACCGACTAATATTATATCATGTATATCTTTAACAGAAAGTTTTGCATCTTTTAATGCTATTTTTAAAGGATTAATAGATTTTTCTATTAAATCTTCTACAAGTGATTCTAATTTTGATCGAGTAACTTTTATATTTAAATGTTTTGGTCCATTTGCATCTGCTGTAATATATGGTAAATTAATATTTGTTTCTTGAGTAGAAGATAATTCTATTTTAGCTTTTTCTGCTGCTTCTTTTAATCTTTGCATAGCTAATGAATCATTTTTTAAATTAAATCCTTGTTGTTTCTGAAATTCTTGAACCAAGTAGTTAATTAATCTACTGTCAAAATCTTCTCCACCTAAATGTGTATCTCCATTAGTTGCTAATACTTCAAATGTTTTTTCCTTATCTACTTCATCTATTTCGATAATAGAAATATCAAATGTTCCTCCACCTAAATCATATACAGCAATAGTTTTATTTCCTTTATTTTTGTCTAATCCATATGCTAATGCTGCTGCAGTAGGCTCATTAATTATTCTTTTAACATTTAAACCTGCTATTTTCCCTGCATCTTTAGTCGCTTGTCTTTGAGTATCATTAAAATATGCTGGTACTGTAATTACAGCTTCTGTGACTTTTTCTCCTAAATAATCCTCTGCAGTTTTTTTCATTTTTTTTAAAACTTCAGCTGATATTTGAGGAGGAGATATTTTTTTATTTTTTATATTAATCCATGCATCATTATTATCTGATTTAACAATTTCATAAGGCATAATAGAAAGATCACGTTGTACTTCTTGATCTGTAAATTTTCTTCCGATTAATCTTTTAATTGCAAAAAGTGTATTTTTTGGATTAGTAACTGCTTGTCTTTTAGCAGGCTGCCCAACTAAAATTTCTCCATTTTCAGAATAAGCAATAATTGAAGGTGTAGTACGTTCTCCTTCTGAATTTTCTAATACTTTCGCTTTGTTTCCATCCATAATAGCCACACAAGAATTTGTAGTACCTAAATCAATTCCAATAATTTTACCCATGTATATCTCCTTTTGTTGCGTTATTTGAAAATTTAAAATTTTTAATAAAATTTTCAAAAATTTTGAGATTTTTTAAAGAAATTATATAAATTTAATTATTATCAATAACAATAAAATGGGGACTATTTAAAATACCTCAAGTCTTTGAGAGTAAATTATCTTAAATATAATTAAAATATTTTTTTATAATTTTATAATATTTTTTAAAAACATATTAACAATGTTATTATACTGTAAAAATAATTATTTTACATGTGATATATCAATAGAATTAAAATATTTATAATAATAAATATTATTTTCTTTATAAAAATATTTTTTATTTTGGAGAGAACATGCATTATCAAAATATTATACAATATATGAATTTTTTTTCGTTTATATTTTTCATATTTTCATTTTCTTGTATTGTATTATTTTTAAGTTGGATTTTAGGAGGTAGATCTATTTCTGAGGAAAAAAATATTCCTTTTGAATCTGGAGCTCCTTCTACGGGAAATTCTCGCTTAAGATTTTCAGTAAAATTTTATTTAATAGCCATGTTTTTTGTAATATTTGATATAGAATCTTTATATATATATTCTTGGTCTATATGTATTAGAAAAATACAATGGATTGGATTAATTGAAATGTCTTTTTTTATTTTTATGATATTATTATCTTTAATATATTTATTTAGAATTAGAGCATTAAAATTATTTGAAAATAATAAGTTTAAAAATAATAATTTATCTTAATGGATATATGAGGATGTAATGAAATATACTTTAACCAAAATTAATTTTAAAAAAAATGATAAAAAAATAGAAAAAATTACTGATGATCCTATTAAACTTGCAATAAAAAACAATATTTTTTTTGGAAATTTAAAAAAGATTTTAAATTATTTAGTAAACTGGGGTAGAAAAAATTCTTTATGGCCTTATAACTTTGGATTATCATGTTGTTATGTTGAAATGGTGACATCTTTTACTGCAGTACATGATGTATCTCGTTTTGGATCAGAGGTATTAAGAGCATCTCCAAGACAAGCAGATGTAATGATTATTGCTGGAACACCATTTATTAAAATGGCTCCGATTATTAAACGTTTATATGATCAAATGTTAGAACCTAAATGGGTAATTTCTATGGGTTCTTGTGCAAATTCTGGAGGAATGTATGATATTTATTCAGTTGTACAAGGTATAGATAAAATTTTGCCTGTAGATGTTTATATACCTGGTTGTCCTCCTAGACCTGAAGCTTATATTCAAGGATTAATGCTTTTACAAAATTCTATTTCAAAAGAAAGAAGACCTTTATCTTGGATTATAGGTGATCAAAAAATTTATAAAGCGAATTTAAAATCTAGAAAAGAAAAAAATCGTTCTAAAGTAAATTCTTTATATGATTTTAAAAATCCAAAAAAAGTATAATTTTTTAAATTTTTAAACAGTATAAATTAGTTTGATTATAGAATTTTATAGCAAGGTATGACAAAACTTATGATGAATTATAATAATATTTTTTTTTCTAAAAAAAATACATGGGAAAAATATTTTAAATTTCCTATTATTAAGACTTTATGTGATGTGTTTGGCCCAGAAAGTTTTTTTGTACAAAAAACTTGTATTAATCATCCAGTTATTTGGATTAGTAAAGATAATTTATTAAATTTTGTAAATTTTTTATATAAAAGTAATTTTTATGATATGTTATTTGATTTACATGCAATAGATGAAAGAGTACGTATAAATAAAAATCATTTTCCTAAATCTGATTTTTCTGTTTTTTACTATTTTTTATCTATTGAAAATAATTTGGATTTAATGTTAAAAGTTCCTTTATTTGAAGATAATTTAAGTATTCCAACGATAACTAATATTTATTCAAATGCAAATTGGTATGAACGAGAAATATGGGATATGTTTGGTATTTCTTTTTTAGGACATCCATATTTAAAACGTATCTTAATGCCTAAAAATTGGATAGGTCATCCTCTAAGAAAAGATTATCCTGCAAGAGCAACAGAATTTTCTCCATACACTTTAACAAAAGAAATACAAGAATTAGAAATGTCTGCTTTAAAATTTGATCCAAAAGATTGGGGTATGAAAAGAAGTTATCATAACGAAGACTTTATGTTTTTAAATTTAGGACCAAATCATCCTTCTGCACATGGTGCTTTTCGTATTATATTACAATTAAAAGGAGAAAAAATTATTAATTGTGTTCCAGATATTGGATATCATCATCGTGGAGCTGAAAAAATGGGTGAACGACAATCTTGGCATAGTTATATTCCTTATACTGATCGTATTGAATATTTAGGTGGATGTGTCAATGAAATGCCATATATTTTAACTCTGGAAAAATTATCTGGAATAGTTGTATCTTCTCGCGTTAAATTCATTCGAGTAATGCTTTCAGAATTATTTCGTATAAATAGTCATTTATTATATATTTCAACTTTTATTCAGGATGTAGGTTCAATGAGTTCTGTTTTTTTAGCATTTACTGATCGTCAAAAAATTTATGATGTTATAGAATTAATCACAGGATTTCGTATGCATCCTGCTTGGTTTAGAATTGGAGGATTAGCACATGATTTACCTAAAGGATGGGAAAAATTATTGCAGGATTTATTAGATTGGATTCCTAAAAGATTAAATTTATATATAAATATAGCTTTAAAAAATAGTATTTTAATTGCACGATCTAAAGGTATTGCAGCTTATAATAAAAAAGAAGCTCTGTCTTGGGGAATTACAGGAGCTGGATTAAGAGCAACAGGTGTAAATTTTGATTTAAGAAAAAATAGACCATATTCAGGATATGAAAATTTTGATTTTGAAATACCTATAGGTAATGGAATTAGTGATTGTTATAATAGAGTTCTTTTAAAAGTAGAAGAAATATATGAAAGTTTAAAAATTTTAAAACAATGTTTAAAGAATATGCCTGAAGGTGAGTATAAATCTAGTCATCCTTTAACTACTCCTCCTAATAAAGAAAATACATTACAAGATATAGAAACTTTAATTACACATTTTTTACAAGTTTCATGGGGTACTGTAATTCCATTTGGAGAAAGTTTACAAATGATTGAAGCGACAAAAGGTATTAATAGTTATTATATAATTAGCGATGGAGGTACAATGAGTTATCGTACTAGAATTAGAACTCCTAGTTTTGCTCATTTACAACAAATTCCTTCTGTTATAAAAAATAGTTGTATATCAGATCTAATCGTATATTTAGGAAGTATTGATTTTGTTATGTCAGATGTAGATAGGTGAAGATAAAATGAATAAAAAAAAAATTTTTAATAAAAAAATATTTATTATTAATAATATAATATGTAAAGAGATTCATTCTCTAAAAAAACATACTCTAGATAATCGATCAATTTTAATTGAATCGTTAAAAATTGTACAAAAATATTATGGATGGGTTTCTGATAGTTCTATGATATTTCTTTCGAAAAAATTAAAAATTTCAGTAAGTGAAATAGAAAGTGTAGCTACTTTTTATAGTCAAATTTTTAGAAATCCTGTAGGGCGTTATGTGATAAAATTTTGTGATAGTGTTGTATGTTATATTACTGGATATAAAAAAATTAAGAATATATTAGAAAAAAAATTATGTATCAAATGTGGTGAAACTACTGCAGATAATAATTTCACATTATTACCAATTTGTTGCTTAGGTGCATGTGATAAAGGACCTGTACTTATGATTAATAATAAAACATATTTTCATTTAAATAGAAGTTCTATTTTAAAAATTTTGGATTCATTAAAATGAATAATACAAATTTATTAGAAGAATCACATCCTCTAACATGGCGTTTTAGAAAAGATAAAAAAACAATATGGATCGAAGAATATATTAAAAAAAATGGTTATTTTTCTTTAAAAAAATGTTTAAATGAAATGACTTCTACACAAGTTATTGAGAAAGTGATTCAATCAGGTTTAAAAGGAAGAGGAGGAGCTGGATTTCCAACAGGTATTAAATGGAGTTTAATGCCTCAAGATAAAAAATATACTCAAAAGTATTTAATATGTAATGCAGATGAAATGGAACCAGGAACTTATAAAGATAGATGGATAATTGAAAATTCTCCTCATCAATTAATTGAAGGAATGATTATTGCAGCATATGCTTTAAATACTTCATTTGGATATATTTTTTTACGTGGAGAATATGTTACTCCAGAAAAAATATTAATTAAAGCTTTAAATGAATCATATATAAATGGTTATTTAGGTAAAAATATTTTAAATAGTAATTTTTCTTTTAATCTTTATCTGCATACTGGAGCAGGAAGATATATTTGCGGAGAAGAAACAGCTTTAATTAATTCATTGGAAGGCAAAAGAGCAAATCCTAGAATTAAACCTCCATTTCCAGCTAATATAGGATTATGGGGTAATCCTACTTGTATAAATAATGTTGAAACATTAACTAATATTCCAGTAATTCTTTCTAATCCAATTAGTTGGTATAAAAATCTTTCAAGAAATGAAGATTCTGGAACAAAATTAATGGGTTTTTCTGGTCTTGTAAAAAATCCAGGAATATGGGAATTGCCTTTTGGTATTACTGCAAGGGAAATTTTAGAAAAATATGCAAAAGGTATGAAAAATAATTTAAAATTAAAAGCATGGTTACCTGGAGGAGCAGGAACAGATTTATTGTTAGAAGAACATCTTGATGTAGAAATGGGTTTTGCAAGTATTCAAAAAATTGGAAGTAGATTAGGTACAGGATTGTCTTTAGCTATAGATAATCAAACAAATATTATTCATTTATTACTTAATTTAGAAAAATTTTTTTCTAGAGAATCTTGTGGTTTATGTACACCTTGTAGAGATGGTTTACCATGGATAGTAAAAATTTTACAATCTATGAAAAAAAATAAAGGATGTAAAGGAGATATAGAAATTTTAAAAAATTTATGCTTACAAATGAGTCCGGGAAATACTTTTTGTGCGCATGCTCCAGGAGCTATTTCACCTTTAAGAAGCGCTATGAAATATTTTATAGAAGAATTTAAAAATAAAATTACAATTAATAAAGATGATATAAAAATTAAAATTCCTGGTATATAAGTTAATTTTAAAAAATAGATTAAATAAAAATTTTTAATTTATTTCAGATATTTGACAAATATTTAAAAAATTATTTTATATTATTATTTATTTTAAGAAAAAATTTGGAAACTTAGATATGTTTAAAATTAATATAGATGGAAAAAATTATGATGTGAATCCATCAAGTAATTTACTTCAAGCGTGTTTAACTTTAGGTTTTAATATTCCTTATTTTTGTTGGCACCCTAAATTAGGTAGTATTGGAGCATGTAGACAATGTGCTGTAAAAAAATATCAAGATTCAAAAGATAAGTCAGGAAGAATTGTTATGTCATGTATGACACCTGTAGAAGAAAATTCTATAATTACTGTTAATGATATTGAATCTAAAAATTTTAGAAAAAATATTATTGAATTATTAATGTTAAATCATCCTCATGATTGTCCAGTATGCGAAGAAGGAGGAAATTGTCATCTACAAGATATGACAGTTATGAATCAACATTTACATCGTCGTTATAGATTTGATAAAAAAAAATATAAAAGTCAGTATTTAGGATTTTTTATTTCTCATGAAATGAATAGATGTATTTCATGTTATAGATGTGTTAGGTATTATAAAGATTATGCAGATGGAAAAGATTTTGATGTATATGGTGTTAATCAAAATATTTTTTTTGGACGATTTCAAAGCGGAGAATTAGAAAGTGAATATTCTGGAAATTTGATAGAAGTATGTCCAACAGGTGTTTTTACTGATAAAACATATTCACAAAATTATACTAGAAAATGGGATTTACAAAATGCACCTAGTATATGTGTGCATTGTAGCATTGGATGTAATACTATTGTTGGAGAAAGATATAATGAAATCAGACGTATAGAAAATAGATATCATGAAGATATAAATAACTATTTTTTATGTGATTTAGGTCGTTTTTCATATGGATATTCTAATTTTAAAGATAGATTAAAACATTGTTATATAAAAAATAAAAATATACATCAAAAAGTAAATTTTGATATAGCAATTAAAAAAGTTGTAAAAATGCTTCGTAATTCTTCAAATATAATTGGAATTGGTTCGGCGCGTGCAAGTGTTGAAACAAATTTTATGTTAAAGAGTTTAGTTGGAGAAGAAAATTTTTCTACTGGTATGATTGATATAGATCATGAATGTATATCTTTAATTTTAAAGATATTAAAAAAAAATACTATTAAAATACCATCTTTAAAAGAAGTAGAAAATTATGATGCAATTTTTGTTTTAGGAGAAGATATTACACAAACATCTTCAAGATTAGCTCTTTCTATTAGACAAGCTTTAAAGAAAATTTCTTCAGATAAATTAAAATTTAATAATATACATAATTGGCATACTTTAGCAATTCAAAATTTATCTAATATTGCTAATAACTTTTTATTTATTACAAATACACATAAAACTAAATTAAAAGATATATCGAATTTTTCTTACGAAGCAAATCCACAAGAACAAGCTTATTTTGCATTTTGTATTTCAGAAAATTTAAAAAATAATTTTATATATTCAAACGCATTAACAGATTATTTAAAAGAAAAATCTATATATATTACGAATATTTTACTTAAAGCAAAAAAAGTTTTAATTATTTCTGGTTCGCATTCTAGAAATTTAGATTTAATTAAATCTTCTTATAATATTGCGAGTAATTTAAAAAAAATAGGATTAAAAGTTGGTTTAATATTTTTAACACCTTCTGCAAATTCTATGGGAGTAACTATTATTAATGGGCATTCTTTAAATCATGTATTAAAAAAATCTCAAAAAAAAAATTCTTCTTTAATTATTGTAGAAAATGATTTGTTTAATTTATTATCTAAATCTGATTTAAAAAAGAATTTAGAAAATATAAAAAATATTATTGTTATAGATCATCAAAAAACAAAAATTTTTAATTATTCTAATATTTTTTTTCCAGCTGCAAATATTTTTGAAAGTTCAGGTACTTTAATAAATTATGAACTTAGATCTCAAAGATTTTTCCAAGTATATAATGTAAATTTTTATGATAATAAAATTAATGTTTTTCCTTCTTGGAAATTTTTAAATTTAATTAATAGAGAAATAAATCATAAAAATAATGTTTCTAATCATTTAGATGATATTATTAATTTATGCACAAAAAAAATATCTTTTTTAAAAAACATAAAGAAATCTGCACCTAATGCATCATTTAAAGTATGTGGACAAAAAATTCCTCGCTCATCTAATAGATCAAGTGGACGTACTTCTTTAAGAGCTGATATTGATGTTCATGAAATTTCTCAAATGCAAGATACTGAGACAATGTTTTCATTTTCTATGGAAGGTAGTAGTATTTATAAAAAATATACATCTTTTTTTCCTTTTATATGGTCTCCTGAATGGAATTCTTCTCAAGGTATTCATAAATTTCAAAAAGAAGTTTCTGGAAGTCTATTAGCTGGAAATACAGGAAAATTTTTATTAAATTCTAAATTGAATAATAAATATATAAGTTTTTCTAAAATTCCAAAAAGATTTATTAAAACTAATAATTTCTTTATTGTTCCATATTATTTGTTATTTGGAAGTGAAGAGCTTAGTCAATATTCTCCAATTATTCAAAAAAAAATAATTAATCCATATTTAATAATTAATAAAATCGATGCTAAACGCTTAAATATTTCAAATAGAAGTAAAGTTTCTTTTACATATTTATCAGATACATATACTTTTTTTGTAATATTTTCTAATAGCTTAGCTTTAGGACATATAGCTTTACCTATAGGTCGGTTTAGAACTCCTGTTTCTTTAATTGGAAAAGAAATACAAGATTTAAAGGAAGTATAAAATGAATTATTTATTTATAAAAAATTATGAGTTTTTATTAAATTTTTTTAGAATTTTTTTTATTTTTATTGCAATAGTTTTTTTTGGAGCGTTTTTAAGTATAGTAGAAAGACGAGTTTTAGCTTTATTTCAAAATAGATATGGTCCGAATAGAGTAGGTTATTTTGGTTCATTACAATTATTTGCTGATATGATAAAAATATTTTTTAAAGAAGATTGGACACCATCTTTTTCAAATAAATTAATTTTTAATATTGCTCCAATATTAGCATTTAGTTCTATTTTTTTAGTATGTATAATAATTCCATTTGATATTAACTTTTGTATTTTTAATTTAAAAATAGGAATATTATTTTTTTTAATGATGGCAAGTTTATCTGTTTACTCAATATTATTAGCAGGTTGGTCTAGTGGCAATAAATATTCTTTATTAGGTGCAATCAGATCTGCAGCTCAAACTATAAGTTATGAGATTTTTTTAGGTTTATCAATAATGCCAACTGTAATTAAAAGTGGTTCTTTTAATTTGATAGATATTATAAATAATCAAAAATATTTATGGAATGTTATTCCACATTTTTTTAGTTTTGTTATATTTTTGATTTCCGCTTTAGCAATATGTCATCGACATCCTTTTGATCAACCAGAATCTGAGCAAGAACTTGCTGATGGTTATCATATAGAATATTCTGGAATGAAATTTGGAATGTTTTTTATAGGAGAATATATTTCTATTATAATAATGTCTTTTTTAATTACATCTCTTTTTTTTGGAGGTTATTATGGTATATATTGCTCTTCTTTTGTTTGGTTTTTTTTAAAATCTTTGTTTTTTATATTATTTTTTATGTTAATTAGAGCGTCTTTACCTAGACCAAGATATGATCAAATGATGATATTTGGATGGTTAATATGTTTTCCGATTGCATTAATAAATTTACTTATTATTGCTTTTTTTACGTTAATTTATAAAGTTTAGTATTGAGGTTTATATGTTTTTTAAAAAATTAATTATGGGAATAATATCACAAATAAAAAGTATATTTTTAGTATTTTTAAATGCTTTTTCTAAAAGAGAAACTAAGCTGTATCCTGAAATTCCTATTTCTTTATTTCCTAGATATCGAGGAAGAGTAATATTAACTAGAAATAAAAATAAAGAAGAACGCTGTGTAGCTTGTAATTTATGTGCAGTAGCATGTCCTGTAGGATGTATTTCTTTACAAAAAGAAAATTTATCTAATAATCGTTGGCACGCAAAATTTTTTCGAATTAATTTTTCTAGATGTATTTTTTGTGGATTATGTGAAGAAGCTTGTCCTACAGCAGCAATTCAATTAATTCCAGATTTTGAATTATCTGAATATAAAAGAAAAGATTTGATATATGAAAAAGAAGATTTATTAATTTCAGGTCCTGGAAAATATTCTGATTATGATTTTTATCAATTTTCTGGAGTATCAATTAAAGAACCTGAGAATAAATTCAAACCTAAAAAAAATAAAACTATAAATATAAAAAGTATTTTACCTTAAGGAGAAAATTTTATGACGGTTTTTTTTTATATATTTAGTTTAATGACAATTTTTTTTACAGTATGTGTTATTTTTCAAAAAAACCCTATATATTCTTTATTATATTTAATATTATCTTTTTTATCTATATCAGGTATTTATTTTTCTTTAGGGTTATTTTTTATTGGTTCTATAGAAACTATTATATATGCTGGAGCTATAATGGTTTTATTTGTTTTTGTAATTATGACGTTTAATTTAGAAAATAAAAATTTTTATAAAAAAAAAGAATTTATTATACAATTTTTTTCTATATTTACTTTTTTTTTATCAATGTCTTTTATAACTTATATACTGTATATAAATTATATATTAGATTATAAATCAATTTGTATCAGTGTTATAGATATGAGTATGATTGGAATGTATTTATTTCATAATAATATATTTTTTATAGAGATCGTTTCTATGATTTTATTAGCTTCATTAATTGTTGTTGTGCATTTATGTATTCATAAAAAAAATATTAAAATTGATTAATTTTTGGAGTTTATTTTGGTTACTATTTTTAGTGGTTTAATTCTATCAATGTTTTTATTCTTTTTAGGATTTATATGTTTAATTATTAAAAGAAATTTATTATATATTTTGATAGGTTTAGAAGTTATGATCAATGCATTAGCTTTAATGATGATTTTTATAGGTAATTATTGGAAGCAAGTAGATGGTCAAATCATGTATGTTTTTATAATTACTATTGCTGCTGTTGAAGCTAGTATTGGTTTAGCTTTTTTAATAAATATTTATAAATATAAAAATACTTTAGATATTAATGTATTAAGTGAGATAAAAAAATGAATTTTTTGTTTTTAACAATTATTATTCCATTAATAAGTTTTATATTAATAATTTTTTCTCGAAAAAAATTTTCAAATTTTATATACAATATTATCGGAGTTATTCCAGTTTTTATTTGTTTTGTATTAACAAATTATTTTTATATAAATTTTTTTGATGAAAATTCTTATATTGAAAAAACATTTTGGACTATTTTTTGTATACATAATTTTCATATTGATTTTGGTTTATATATAGATAATTTATCTTTGACTATGTTACAGGTAATTACAGGAGTTGGGTTTTTAATACAAATATTTTCCATTTGGTATATGAGTAATAAAATTGATTTTTCTAGATTTTTTGCTTATATGAATTTATTTATTTCTAGTATGAATTTATTAGTATTATCTAATAATCTTTTATTAACTTATATAGCGTGGGAAATAGTAGGTTTTTGTTCATATGTTTTAATTGGATTTTATTATGTAAAACAAAAAAATATAAAATCTGCAATGAAAGCATTTATTATTACAAGAGTTGGTGATCTATTTATTTTGTTAGCTATTTTTTTAATTTTATTTCAATGTCAAACATTAGATTTTAATAAATTAAATATAATATTTCTAAAATATACGTGTTTACCTTTTACTAATGTTTTAATTTTAAGTGCATTTTTTATTTTTTTAGGTACGATGACGAAATCAGCTCAATTTCCTTTTCAAGTATGGTTAACTAAAGCTATGGTTGGACCAACACCTGTATCTGCTTTAATTCATTCAGCAACTATGATTACAGCAGGAGTATATTTAATAATTAGAATGCATAATTTATTTCAATTATCTTCACAATTATTAACTTTAATTTCTATCATTGGATCAATTACTATTATCTTATCTAGTCTATCCGCTATTTTTGAAAATAATATAAAGAAAATTCTTGCTTATTCTACTATGAGTCAAATTGGTTATATGTTTTTAGGATTAGGAATGAAGCTATGGAATATTGTTTTAGCGCATTTAGTTATTCATTCTTTTTTTAAAGCTTTATTGTTTCTTTCATCCGGTTCTTTAATTTTTTCTTGTTATGATGAAATTAATATTTTGAATATGGGTGGTTTAAAATATGAATTACGAACATTATATTTTATTTTTATGATAGGTGTATCTTCTTTAATAGCTTTACCTTTATTTACTTCTAGTTTTTATACTAAAGGATCTATTATTTGGGGTGCTTTTATTCAGAAACATTATTTTTTTTTCATAATTGGTGTTATTGGATCATTTTTAACATCTATATATGCATCTAGATTTTTCTTCTTAATTTTTCATAATAAGTTAAAAATTTCACCTCAAATTTCAAATAATTTTTTTCATATGTTTTCTTTATTTATCTTATGTATATTATCTTCTTTTTTAGGTATCTTTTATTTTCGTCCTTTATTAGATATTTCAATACATTCTGAAATTATAAATTTAAAGAAAAATATATTTGAAATATTTTTATCTATGATCGTATTTTTAGGAATATTTATTTCCTATTATTATTTTTTAATACATAAAAAAAGAACTTTAAAAGTTATAAATAAAAAAAAATTTTCTTGTATATTATATTTTTTACAAAAAAATTTTGGTTTAGATTATATTTATAATATATTTTTTATAAATTTTTTTATGTTTATTAAAAGAATTTTTTATATAGACTACATAGGAAAAATTTTTAATATTTTTTATTTTTTATTAAAAAAAGCAAATAAATTTTTAATAATTTTTCAAAATGGATCATTACGTTTATATATTTTATCTATTTCTTTAGGAATCATGATATCTATTTTATTTATTAATGTAATTTTTTATATATTTTGTAAGAATATTTTTTAATTTCATATATTTTTTTAAGTTTCATTAATATTTTTCAAATAGGACTTTTTATTATGTTTCTTTGCGCATTAATTTTTATACCTTTATTAGGAGGAATTTTTTCTTGGAATATAGAATCTTTAGGAAAAAAATTACCTCGTTGGATTGTATTATTTTGCATCAGTTTAAATTTTTTTTTACTTTTAAGATTCTTCTATAATCAAAAAATTTTTTTATTAAATATATATACTAATCATTTTTGGTATACAGACTTTAATATTCCTTGGATTTCTAATTTAGGTATAAATTTTCATTTAGCTTTAGATGGTTTATCATTTTTAATGATATTATTAACTATTTTTTTAACTTTTATTTCAATTTTATTAACTTGGAATGAAGATATAAAAAATATAGGTTTTTTTTATTTTTGTATGATGTGTATTGTTTCTAATTTAATAGGTATATTTTTATCTGTAGATTTATTTTTATTTTTTATTTTTTGGGAAATATTGTCTATACCTACGTATTTTTTAATGATACTTTGGGGAAAAAAAAATACTTCTAATAGTAGATCTAGAATTGCAAATAAATATTTAATATATTCACAAATATCTGGATTAATATTTTTAATTTCTATGATTAGTTTAGTAAAAATTTATTTTGATCAAACTAATATTTTAACTTTTGATTTGAGTATTTTAAAGAATATTTGTTTAAATAATACATATAGATTATTTATTATGATTGGATTTTTTATATCTTTTATGATTAAAATTCCTTTGGTTCCTTTTCATAGTTGGTTTCCAAATTTTCATAAAAATACTCCAGTTTTTGGTGCATTTGATTTAATCGGAATTATAATTAAAGCAGGAGTATATGGTTTATTACGTTTTAATATTTTTTTATTTTCTGATTTATCACAAGAATATTCTATTTTTCTTTGTATTTTAGGATTATTTTGTATTTTTTATAGTGTATTTTTAGCTTGTACTCAAAATAGTATTAAAAAAGTTATAGCATATATGTCTATTGCACATATGGGTTTGATATTAATTGCAATTATTTCTGGAAATAATTTATCTTATCAAGGTATTATTTTATATATAATTTCTTATAGTTTGTCTACATCAGCATTAATTATTTTAACAAGAATATTATATAAAAATTTTAAAACTGATAATTTTAAAAAAATGGGTGGTGTGTGGAAAAATATGTTCTTCGTGCCAGGATTTTTTTTATTTTTTGTTATGTCTAGTTTAGGAATACCTGGAACAGGAAATTTTATTGGAGAATTTTTAATATTATTGGGTAGTTTTAAAGCACATCCTATATTTACTTTAATTTCTATGATAGGATTAGTTTTTTTTGCAGTTTGCTTTTTGAATATGTTTCATAAAATTTTTTATGGATCAAATAATAAATTTTTAATTGTACATAAAATTTCTATTTTAGAATTTTTAATTCTTTTTGTTTTATCTTTTTTATTAATATTTATTGGATTATATCCGAATTTTATATTTAATATTTCTGATTCTTCAATAATATAAACTTAACTATAGAAAATATTTATTTTTATTTCAATTGTAAGGTGAATTTAATATGCCTTTTATTTTAAGCAATTTTTCTTTGTTGCTTCCTTTTATTGTATTGATTTCTGCAGTTATAATAAATTTATTAATTATTATTTTTCAAAGAAATTTTTTTTTATCTTTTTTAGTTACTTTTATTAGTTTATTTATATCTTTTTATTTTTTAATTAAATTAAATCATGATGTAGATTTACATATATTATTTTTATTATTTTTAAAACCTATTAATTTTTTTTATATGTTTATATTTTTTTGTAGTAGTGTATTGACGTGTATTTTTTCCTATATATTTTTAAGAAATAAAAATATTAATAAAGAAGAATTTTTTATATTATTATTATTATCTAATATTGGAGGTTATGTATTATTATTATTTAATGATATGATATCTTTATTTTTAGGAATAGAATTATTATCTTTACCACTATTTGGAATAATAGGATATATTTCTTCTAAAAGTTTTAAAAATTTAGAATCGTCTTTTAAATATTTTATTGTATCGTGCTTAGCTTCTATATTTTTATTATTTGGTATAGCTTTTATTTATTTATCTTTTGGCACATTAGATTTTATTACATTAATATCTATTAATTCTTTATTTTTAACGCATTTTAATTATTTATTTTTTTTAGGAATAATGATTACATGTTTAGCATTATTGACTAAATTTATTTTATTTCCTTTTTATTCTTGGATTCCTGATATTTATGAAGGTATCCCTTATCCAATTTTAATATATTTTTCTAATGCAACAAAAATTGTAATTTTTTTAATTTTATCAAATATATTATTATTATTGCCAAATCAATACAGTATTTTTTTATTAGTTTTGAAAATTATGTCTTTTTTATCTATTATTGTAGGAAGTGTATTAGCTTTTTTTCAAGATAATGTTAAAAGATTATTAGGATATTCTACTATAGTAAATTCTGGATATTTAACTCTTTTTTTAATATTTTTTCATCAAAATTCTATATTTTATACATCTATTAAATTCTATTTATTAGGATATTTAATTAATAGCTTTGTATTATTTGGATCTATGACATTAATATCAGTTTTATTAAAAGATAAACATTCTAATTCTTTTAAAAATTATTTAGGAATATTTTGGAAAAATAAAATTTTATCTATTTCTATAATTATTTCTTTATTTTCTATGACTGGAATACCTTTAACTATTGGTTTTTTTAGTAAATTTTATTTATTAAAATTTTTAATTGAACAAAATTCTATATTATTTATAATAATTGTATTGTTTGGAAGTGTTATGAGTATATATTATTATTTTAATTTTATAAAATTATTTTTTTATACTAAAAATATTAAATATTCTAAACACTTTTTTAGACCAACAAAATTATATATAATCTTGGAAATTTTTTGCTTTATTTTTTCATTATTAATTATAACGATTGGTATTTTTCCAAATTTAATTGACAATTTTGTATATTTATTACAAAGATTTCATATATAGAATTTTTTTTAAATGCGTATATTTTTATATAAATATATTTTTTAAAATTTTTTATTTTTTTTTTGAGTTTTTTTTTTAAATTTAAAATATTATTTATAAAATATTTTCATAAAAAAAATATTAAAAAATATTGAAATGCTATATTTTTAATTTAAGAATTTTAAATTTTTATAAAATTAATTAAAATTTGAAACTCTATGTGATATAAGGATACATATTATTAAATAAATTTTATTTAAGTATAAAATATATAATTATTTAATTTTTTATAATGAATATTTATATTTATTTAATAAAAAAAAGTTAATTTATTTTAAATTTTTATATTAAATCAAAAATTATATTAAATATTTTTTATTTATATATATGTATTCTTAATATAGAGTATATGGAAATACAGATTTATATGTAATATTTTTTTTAATCATATTTTTATAATTTTTCTAAATATTTTAAATATATTATATTTATTAATCAAATAAAAAAAAACAAATAAAAAAATTTCATAAATTTAATAATTATTTTTTATTTAATATTTTTTAAAATTATTTTTTTAAATGACGAAAGATAAAATATAAATTATATTTAAAATAATAAAATAATTTTTATTATAAAAATATTTTTTTTAAATATAAAATTAAGATTATTAATATAAAAAATTTTTAAAAATTTTAAAAACAATATTTTTATAAAATTTTATTAGCTATTTTTTTATTTTTTTTTTTTTTTATATTAATAAAAATACATTATATATTATATATTTTAAATATATTAGATATATTCATATCGAAGATATTTGATTTTAATAAAAATTTATTAATAAATACTTTCATAAAAATACATTTTTATTTAAACTTAATTAAATTATAATTTTTTTTTTTTGGAAGATATATGAATTTATATGATTTTTCTATAATTAGTTTTGTTTTTTTATCTACTATTTTTGGTTTAATAAGAGGTTTTTTAAGAGAAATAATATCTATATTAATTTTTTTTGTAAGTATTATATTTTTTTATTTATTTAATTTAATGATTTCAAAAAAAATTATTTTAATGTATAGTGGTGCATTTCAAATATCTTTTTGTGTTATTTTTTTTAGTTTTATTGTTTTACTATTAGAGTTGATATCTTATTATTTTTTAAAAAATTTTTTTGACGATCTAGGTATACTTGGTTTTAATAATTATATTTTAGGATTTTTATTTGGATTATTTAGAGGTATTTTTATAATATTATTTATAATTTTATTTATAAATAAATTTTTACATATAAATAATAAATTTTTTTTAATAAATTCTTATTTTTTTCCAATGTTAATTAAGTTTTTGTATTTATTTTAAATTTTTAAAATTAAATTAAATGTGTATAATTTAATTTTTTAAAAAATAAATATTTTATTATGAATAAATTATTAGTATAACGCGAAGAAATAAAAATATGATTAAAAAAATGATTTATGCATCTAGATGGTTTATGTTTCCCGTATATTTTGGTTTATCTTTGGGTTTTATTTTATTAACTTTAAAATTTTTTCAAGAAGTTTTTTATGTTCTTCCAGAAATATTAGTAATTTCAGAATCAGGATTAGTTTTAGTAGTGTTATCTTTAATTGATATTGCTTTAGTTGGAGGTTTATTAGTAATGGTGATGTTTTCAGGATATGAAAATTTTATATCTAAAATGCATATGGAAGATGATAAAAATAGGTTAGAATGGATGGGTAAAATGGATGTAAATTCTATTAAAAATAAAGTATCTTCTTCTATTGTAGCTATTTCTTCTGTACATTTATTGAAATTATTTATGGAAGCAGAAAAAGTTTCAGATAATAAAATAATTTTATGTGTAATTATTCATTTAACTTTTGTAATTTCTGCTTTCGGTATGGCTTATATTGATAAAATGAGTAAAAAAATAAAATAAAAAAATTTATTTATTTTTTTATTAATTTACTCAATTTTATAGAAAAATTATTATAAATATTAATGTTCAAACATAGCTGAAATAGATTCTTCATTGCTTATTTTTCGAATAGCTTCAGCAAGCATATTAGATACAGTTAATATTTTTATTTTTTTTATTTTTTTTATATTTTGAGATAATGGAATTGTATTACATACAATAATTTCATCTAAGTGTGATTGTTTAATATTAACATACGCTTGTCCAGAAAAAATTGGATGAGTAGCATATGCAAAAACACGTTTAGCTCCTTTATTTTTTAAAGCATAAGCAGCGTTAGATAAAGTTCCTCCTGTATCAATCATATCATCTATTAATATACAATCTCTATTTCTAACATCTCCAATAATATTCATTACTTTAGAAATATTTTCATAAGATCTTCTTTTATCAATTATAGCCATATCTGCGTCATGTAAAAGTTTAGCAATAGCTCTTGCTCTAATTACACCTCCAATATCTGGAGAGACTATTATAGGTTTGTTAAATTTTTTTTTTAACATATCTTCTAATAATATTAAACTTCCAAAAATATTATCTACAGGAATATCAAAAAATCCTTGAATTTGTTCTGAATGTAAATCAATAGTTAATACTCGATCTACTCCTACGTTAGATAACATATCTGCTATTACTCTTGCTGTAATTGGAACTCGTGCTGAGCGTACTCTTCTATCTTGTCTAGCGTAACCAAAATAAGGAATTACAGCTGTAATTCTTCCAGCAGACGATCTTCTTAATGCATCTATCATTACAATTAGTTCCATTAAATTATCATTTGAAGGAGAACAAATCGATTGAATAATAAATATATCTCCACCTCTGACATTTTCATTAATTTGTACGTTAATCTCTCCATCACTAAATCGACTTACTTTAGCTTTTCCTAAAGTTAAATTTAGTAATTTTACTATAGCACATGTTAATTCAGGTACAGAATTTCCAGAAAATAATTTTATATTAGACATATCAATCCTATTTTTGTTTAAATAACTTAAAATTTTTGAAATATTTTAAAAAAATTAAAAATAATATAAATATTTTCCTTAATAATTTTTTATATATAAAGATTACATATAAACTTTTAGATTTATTTTTTATAAAAATCAGTGCTTTAAAAAAATTTTATATAGATTTGAATTTTTTAAAAAAATAAAATATATTTTTTTTTTAAAAATTATTATTTATTATGTATTGATTATTTTTTTTTAAAATTAATTTCATAAATTTTTAATTTAATATATTCAAGATATGATAAAATTTAAATTAAATATATATATATATTTTTAAAACGTTGATGAATTTAAAAAGGTTTATAATTTTTTATGAACATTTATATATTAAAGAAATTAGAATTTTTAGAAAATAGATTTAATGAAATTGAAACTCATTTATCTAATAAAAAAACTATACAAGATAAAAAGTATTTTTTAAATTTATCTAAAGAGTATTTAAAAATTTCTAATACAGTATTATTTTTTAAAAAATGGAAAAAAAATGAATTTAATATTAAAAAAACCAAAAAATTATTAAATGATTCAGAAATTTTTTTATTAGCTCAAGAAGATTTAAAAAATTTAATTGAAAAAAAAAATAAATTAGAAAACAAAATTAATATATCTTTATTATCATCAGATCCTCAAGATAATCTAAATTGTTTTATAGAAATTCGTTCTGCTACAGGAGGAGATGAATCTTCTATATTTTCTGGAGAATTATATAAAATGTATGTTCGTTATGCTGAAATGAAAGGTTGGAATGTAGATTTAATACATTCGCATAATGGAGATTATGGTGGATTTAAGGAAATTATCATAAAAATTATTGGTAATGGAGCATATGGTTTTTTAAAATTTGAATCTGGTGGTCATAGAGTACAAAGAGTTCCTCAAACTGAAACTCAAGGAAGAATACATACATCTACTTGTATTATTGCTGTTATGCCAGAATTACCGAAAGAACAAGAAATTAAAATTAAAAATAAAGATTTAAAAATTGATACTTTTAGATCTTCTGGTGCAGGTGGTCAACATGTAAATACAACAGATTCAGCTATTAGAATTACACATATACCTACTGGAATTGTTGTAGAATGCCAAGATGAACGTTCACAGCATAAAAATAAAGCTAAAGCACTATCTGTTTTATCTTCTAGAATTCATTCTGAAAAAATTTTAAAAAAAAATCAAGAATCTGCATTAATTAAAAAAAATCTTTTAGGAAGCGGTATGCGTTCTGATAGAAATAGAACATATAATTTTCCTCAAAATAGAATTACTGATCATAGAATCAATTTAACTTTATATAAATTAGATAAAATTTTGGAAGGAAATTTAGATTTTTTAATTAATCCAATTATGCAAGAATATCAAGCAAAAAAATTATCTAAATTATCTGAGATTCACGAATGAAGATTAAAAAATGGAAAAAATTTGCATTGACTATCTTAAATAAAATTGATAATTCAATTTTAGATATAGAAGTTTTATTAAGTAATGTATTAAATAAACCACGTAGTTGGATTCTTTGTTATGAAGATTATTATTTAAATATAAAAGAAATAAAGATATTGAATAAATTATTAATACGTCGTTTTTATAATGAACCATTAGCATATTTAATTAAAAAAAAAGAATTTTGGTCTTTAAATTTTTTTGTATCTAATAAAACTATGATTCCTAGACCAGATAGTGAAATTTTAGTTGAACAATCTTTAATGAAAATTCAAGATAATACTTATAAAATTTTAGATTTAGGTACGGGATGTGGAAATATTGCTATATCAATAGCTTATTCTAAATTAAATTGTTATGTTACAGGAATTGATTTGTTTCCTGAAGTAATTAATATTGCTCAGTATAATGCAAATACTTTAAATTTGAAAAATATTAATTTTTTTTGTAGTAATTGGTTTACTTCTATATTAAATCAAAAATATCATATTATTGTAAGTAATCCACCATATCTTAGTTATAAAGAGTTTTTATCTTTACAAAAAAATTTAAAATTTGAACCAATTACTGCATTAATATCAAAAAATAATGGTTTTTCTGATATAATTAAAATTATTAAATACGCTCAAAATTATTTATTTAATCGAGGATGGTTATTAATTGAACATGGTTGGAAACAAAAAAATATGATTCAAAAATTTTTTAAAAGATATCATTATATTAATGTTCAAACGTATAAAGATTATAATGGAAGAAATAGAATTACTTCAGGTCAAAAATATTATTAGTATAAATCTATATTTAATAAAATAATTTTAATAAATTTTTTATAAGTTAAATTTTTAATTAATTTAATAACATCTACTTTGGTTAATATATGAACTATTTTTCTGATATAAATTTTTCTAAATCTACTATTTTAGAATCTGTTTTATTTTGTCTTAAAAAAATTAAAGATAATTTTTGTAAAAAAAAAGTTTTTTCTAATTTAAAATATAAATTAAAAGAAGCAGAAAATTATATTTCTCATGAAGAAAATTCTATCAATAAATTAAATAAATTATTAGAATTATTTTATTTTCATTGGAATTTTAGAGAAATTGAAGGAAAGTATAATTTGTCAGATGTATTATGGATGGATAAGGTTTTAAAAACATGTCAAGGAACAGCAATTTCTTTAGGAGTAATTTTATTACATTTCGCAAATAAATTAAAAATACCTTTAAATCCAGTTATTTTTCCAACTCAATTTATTTTAAGAGCAGATTTTTTAAATAAAAAAACTGTTTTAATTAATCCTTTTAATGGAGATATTTTAAATCATAATATTTTAGAATTATGGTTAAAAGGTAATATTAGTTCTTCAGCAGTTTTGTATAAAAAATATTTAGAAATATCACAATCTAAAGATATTTTTAAAAAAATATTAAATACTTTAAAATCAGCTTTAATGGAAGAAAACAAAATTTTTTTAGCACTAAAAGTAAGTAATGTTTTATTAAAATTTTATCCAAACGATCCTTATGAAATTCGAGATCGAGGATTAATTTATTCTCAGTTAGAATGTTATTCTTTGGCAGTAAAAGATTTTTCGTATTTTATTCATAAATGTCCAGATGATCCAATTAGCGAAATTATAAATTTAAAAATTAAATCTATAAAAAAAAAAATTCATACTATACATTAATGTATTAAATTAAATCTTAATAAACATTTAAGTTTTATAATTTTTACTGTAATTAAAATATTTTAATTAAAAATTTTATATTTCAATTGTATAAACTTATATGTTTGTAATTTGAGTCTTCTTTATGTTAAAAAAATTAATTTTAGTTTTAAATTGTGGTAGTTCATCTTTAAAATTTTCTATTTTAGATCCTTCTTCTAAAAAAACATATGTTTCTGGAATCATAGAACGTTTATTTTTAACAAAAACTGCAGTATATATATATACAGATCACAAAGAATATAAAAAAATTTTATCTGATTATACTAATCATGAAGATGCATTAAAGTTTGTTTTTACAAGAATTAAAGATAAATATCTTAATTATTATAATCAAATTTATGGTATTGGTCATAGAATAGTACATGGAGGAGATAAATTAAATAAATCAGTAATTATAAATCATAAAATATTACAAATAATCAAAAAATTTTCTATTTTTGCTCCATTACATAATCCTGCAAATATCATAGGTTTTAAAATTTCTAAAAAATTTTTTCCGCATTTAAAAAAAAATAATGTAGCTGTATTTGATACAGCTTTTCATTCTTCTCTTCCTAAATCATCTTTTTTATATGCTATTCCTTATAAATTTTATAAAAAAAATAAAATTCGTCGTTATGGAGCACATGGTATTAGTCATAATTATATTTTAAATAAAACTTCTAAAGTTTTAAATAAATCAAAAAATTTATTAAATATAATTAGTTGTCATTTAGGGAATGGATCTTCAGTTACTGCTATTAAATCTG
The DNA here is from genome assembly GCF_964058985.1 of Buchnera aphidicola (Chaitophorus sp. 3695). Classification (NCBI taxonomy): domain Bacteria; kingdom Pseudomonadati; phylum Pseudomonadota; class Gammaproteobacteria; order Enterobacterales; family Erwiniaceae; genus Buchnera; species Buchnera aphidicola. The sequence continues at coordinate 152,144 of NZ_OZ060379.1, forward strand.
GAAAATCTGTAGATACTTCTATGGGTTTAACTCCATTAGAAGGTTTAGTTATGGGTACTAGAAGTGGAGATTTAGATCCTGCAATAATTTTTTTTATGCATAAAAAATTAGGTTTAAGTATACGTGTTATAGAAAAAATTTTAACATATAAATCAGGATTATTAGGAATTAGTACTAAAAGTAGTGATTGTCGTTATTCTGAAAAAAATTATCAGTATAATAAAAATTCTAAACTTGCAATAGAAATTTTTTGTCATAGAGTTGCAAAATACATTGGAGCATATAGTACTTTAATGAAAGAAAGATTAGATGCAGTAATTTTTACTGGAGGTATAGGAGAAAATTCTATTTTAATTAGAAAAAAAGTAATTTCTAAATTAAATTTATTAGGATTATATATTGATAAAAATTTAAATAATAATGTAAAATTTAATAAAAATTATTTTATCAATAAAAAAAATTCTATCAAAATATTAGTAATACCTACTAAAGAAGAATTATTTATTGCAAAAGAAACAAAAAATTTAATTAATAAAAAAAACATTTAAAAATATTATATTTTTAAATTATTTAAAAGGATTATATGGCTCGAAAAATTATTTTAATTCCTATAGGAATAAATAAGAATTTAACTTCTTTAATTTTATCTTTATCTAATATTTTAAATAAGGATAAAATAGATTTTAATTTCTATTCTCCTTTATTGTGTAATAAAAAATCAACAGAGTACTTTCAAAGTACTTATTTTTATTTTAAAAAAGAATATAAATCTATAAATTGTATTAAACCAGTTTTTATTAAAAATATAGAATATTTATTCGATCATGAAATATATTTAAAGTATTTAGAAAAAATACTAGATTCATATTATTTACATAATAATAAAAAATTAGTTTTAATAGAAGGTATATCATATTTAAATAATATTTCTATGTATTTTTGTAATCAATTAAATTTAGATATTGCTAGAATTTTAAATGCTGAAATTATATTTGTCGTAACTATTGAAAATACTTTATTTCAAGAATTAAGTTATAAGATGTATATTTTAGAAAATTTTTTTTTAAATAAAAGTGATTTAAAAGTTTTAGGAATTATTTTTAATAATTATTTTAATCAGTTTAATATAGAAAATAATACTTTTAAGATGAATAAAACAAATCAACTTATCTTAGATAAAGATTATTTAGTTACAAAAAAATTTTTTCAATATAATAAATTACCAATATTAGCATTTAATTCAATGTATAAAAGTTCTTTTTTCATAAATACAAAATCTTTATTAAGTTTGTTTCACGCAAAAATAATTTTTTTAAATAAAACCGATAATTTTAAGATTAATTTTATTATTTTTGTTTTAAATCATGATTTAAATTTTTTACATAATCTTAATAAAAGTACGTTATTAATAGTTGATTTAAAAATTTTTTTTTCTTTAGAAAAAATTCTATTTTTTATTAAAAAGAATAGAATTTATTTTTCTATATTAATAATTATAAATAATAAAAAAGACTATATTAAAAGTTTTTTATATCAGAAGTTAATTAAGATAGGTATTTCAATTTTTTCTTCTAAAGAAGATTTATATAGTATATTATTTAATTTAAATAAAATAAATTTGATTCAAAATAATTTTGTTAAGAAAAATATGTTATGTAATAATTCTTTTTCTATTATATCTAATCAAATTTATTCTATTTTAAAACAAAAGTCTCTTGTACAAGATAATATTTCATCTTATAAGTTTTTATATAAATTAAAAAAATTATCAAATAAATTACAAAAATCTATAATTTTACCAGAAGGAGAAAATAAAAAAATAATTCAAGCAGCATATTTATGTCATAAATTAAATTTATGTAAATGTATTTTATTAGGAAATCCTGAAATAATTCATAAAAAATTTAATTCTTTAGGATTGAAATTATCAAATTCATTTAAGATTTATAATCCTAAAACTATTATTTTAAAATATATTAAAATTTTTTTTAAATTTAATAAAAATATTAGTTTAAACGAATGTAAAAAAATTTTACAAAAAAATAATATTATATTATCAATGCTTCTTTTAATGGAAAATTCAAAATATCATGGAGTAGTAGCAGGTATTATAAATACTACAGCTGATGTAATACGTCCAGCTTTAAAATTAGTAAAAATGAAAAAAGATACAAATTTAATTTCTTCTATATTTTTTATGTTATTTTTAGATAAAGTATTGGTATACGGAGATTGTGCTATTAATCCTAACCCTAGTGCACTAGATTTATCTGAAATTGCTATACAATCTGCAGATTCTGCAAAAAATTTTGGAATAAATCCGAGAATAGCAATGTTATCATATTCTACTAATGATTCTGGATCAGGATCAATGGTTGAAAAAGTTAGAATTGCTACTAATTTAGTACGTAAAAAACGCCCTGATTTATTAATAGAAGGTCCAATACAATATGATGCTGCTAATGATATATTTGTTTCTAATATAAAATGTCCTCAATCACAATTGTTAGGTAACGCTAATGTTTTTATTTTTCCTGATTTAAATAGCGGAAATATTGCATATAAAGCAGTACAAAGATCATGTTCAATAATTTCTATTGGTCCTATTATACAGGGTTTAAAAAAACCTGTAAATGATCTGTCAAGAGGTTCTTCTATAAAAGATATTCTATATACTATTGTTATAACAGCTATACAATCAAATATAATATAATTTAAAATTTTATTTTGTATAGTTTAATTTTAATATCGCTTAATACTTTACAACAACATGAAACAATTTCATTTTTTTTTAACATAGCTATCGGTTTTTTTTTAAAATAAAGTATTTTACCTGTAATTAAAATTACTTTACAAGTTCCACAGTATCCATCTTTACATTGATAATCAATGTTAATATTGTTTTTTATTAATATTTGTAATAAAGAAGATTGATCGTTTTTAGAAATAATTATATTTTTTTTTTTATAGATATTAATAATATTTTGTTTCATTTATAATTTGAATTTATAAAAATTTTTATTAGAAATTTTAGAATTAATTTGCCCTACTAAGTAAGAAGTTGTTTCTGCTTCTTGAGGAGCAACTTGGACATTATCAGAAATTAACCAAGAATTAATCCATGGAATGGGATTCGAATATATTTTAAAATAAGGATTTAATCCAATAGATTGCATTCTAATATTGGTAATATATTCAATATATTGACATATGATTTCTTGGTTTAAACCAAGCATTGATCCATTTTTAAATAAATATTTCGCCCAATTTTTTTCTTGTTCAGCAACTTTTTTAAAAATTTTATAAGCATATTTTTTACATTTTTCTTTAGTTTTTAACATTCCTTCTTGTGGTTCATTATGAAGAATATTTAAAATATGTTGAGTTCCAATTAAATGTAGAGATTCATCTCTAGCAATTAATTTAATAATTTTTGCGTTTCCTTCCATCATTTCTCGTTCAGCAAATGCAAATGAACATGCAAAACTTACATAAAATCGAATAGCTTCTAAAGCATTTACACTAATTAAACATAAATATAGTTTTTTTTTTAATGTACTTAAGTTTACTTTTTTAATAGTTTTATTAATTTGATATGTTCCTTTTCCAAATAAATTCCAATAATATATTAACTGAATTAATTGATCATAATATTTAGAAATATCTTTTGCGCGAGTAATAATATGTTTATTAGAGATTATTTCATTAAATATTTTAGAAGGAGAATGACTAATATTTCTAATTATATGAGTATATGATCTTGAATGAATAGTTTCAAAAAAAGACCATGTTTCAATCCATGTTTCTAATTCAGGTATAGAAATAATTGGTAAAAATGCTATATTAGGACTTCTGCTTTGAATAGAATCTAATAATGTTTGATATTGTAAGTTTTTTAAAAAAATATGTTTTTCATGTTTAGGAAGTTTTTGAAAATCAATTCTATCTTGAGAAAGATCAATTTCTTCTGGTCTCCAAAAAAAAGATAATTGTTTTTCAGTAATTTTTTCAAAAATTGTATATTTTTGTTGATCATATCTAGAAATATTTACTGGCTGTCCAAAAAACATTGGTTCTTTTAATGAATTATTTTTTTTTTTTGAAAATATTGTAAATTTCATTTTTTTATGCCTATAAAATTTAAATTTTTTTTTATTAAATAAAACATGACCCTCCAGAACAATTTGAATTATCATATTCTATATAATTTTTTTGGAATAATTTTGATCCATCTTGAGTATTTTGATAATATAATGTTTTTAAACCATATTTATAAGAGATTAATAAATCATATATAAGTTGTTTCATTGGTATTTGATCATTTTTAAATTTTTTTGGATCATAATTAGTATTTGTAGAAATAGATTGATCAATAAATTTTTGCATAATTGCAGATAAATGCAAATATCCAGTATTATTTGGCATATCCCATAAAAGTTCATAATGTTTTTTTAATTTTTTATATTCTGGAACTACTTGTTTTAATATACCATCTTTAGAAACTTTTATACTAACAAAACCTCTTGGTGGTTCAATACCATTTGTTGCATTAGAAATTTGAGAAGATGTTTCTGAAGGCATTAAAGCTGATAATGTAGAATTTCTTAATCCATATTTTAGTATTTTTTTTCTAAGTTTTTCCCAATTTAAATACAATGGTTCTTTACAAATTAAATCTAAATCTTTTTTATATGTATCGATTGGTAAAATTCCTTTAGAATAATTAGTATCTTGAAAAAATTTACATGGTCCTTTTTCTTGAGCTAATTTACAAGATGCTTTTAAAAGATAATATTGTATAGATTCAAATGTTTTATGTGTAATTGAATTTGCACTCCCATCAGAATATTTTACTTTGTTTTTAGCTAAATAATAAGCGAAATTTATTACTCCAATTCCTAAGGATCTTCTATTTTGAGCGCTTTTTTTCGCAGATGGTATGGAATATTCTTGATAATCAAGTATTTCATCTAATGCACGTACAATTAAATTTGATAATTTAGATATTTCTTTTAATGATTTAATTTTACCTAAATTTATAGCAGATAGCGTGCAAAGTGCAATTTCTCCTTTTTCATCATTAATATCATTTATAGGTTTTGTTGGTAATGTTACTTCTAAGCACAAATTAGATTGTCTAATTGGTGCTTTTTTAGGATTAAAAGCACTATGTGAATTACAGTGATCAACATTTTGAATATATATTCTTCCAGTAGATGTTCTTTCTTGTAAGATTAAAGAAAATAAATTTATTGCGCGTATTCTTTTTTTTCTAATTTTATTATTTTTTTCATATTTTTTATATAACTTGATAAATTTTTTTTGATCAGAAAAAAAATATTTATATAAATTTGGTACATCAGATGGACTAAATAAAGTAATTTTTTTATCTAAAATCATTCTTTTATACATTAATTTATTTATTTGTACTGCATAATCCATATGTCTAATTCTGTTTTCTTCAATACCTCTATTGTTTTTTAATACCAGTAAACTTTCTATTTCAAGATGCCATATTGGATAAAATAAAGTTGCTGATCCTCCTCTTACTCCTCCTTGAGAACAAGATTTTACTGCAGTTTGAAAGTGTTTATAAAATGGAATGCATCCAGTATGAAATGCTTCTCCATTTCGAATTGGACTACCAACAGCTCTTATTTTTCCTGCATTAATTCCAATTCCTGCTCTTCGAGAAACATATTTTATAATAGCATTTGAAGTTGCATTAATTGAATTTAGATTATCATCACATTCAATTAATACACATGAACTAAATTGTTTATTTGGAGTCCTTACTCCTGCCATAATTGGTGTAGGTAAAGATATTTTAAATGTCGAAATTGCGTTATAAAATTTTTTGATATAATTTAATCTATTTTTTTTTGGGTAGTTTAAAAATATATAAGCAGAGATTAAAATATATAAAAATTGAGCAGTTTCATAAATTTTTCCTGTAACTCTATTTTGTATTAAATATTTTTTTTCCATTTGTTTAACAGCAGCATATGCAAAATTCATATCTCTATTATGATCAATAAAACTATCTAGTATATCTATTTCTTTTTTAGAATATTTATTTAATAAATTATCGTCATATTTATTAATTTTTATCATTTTTTTTACATGATCGTATAATTTAGGCGGTTTAAATTTTCCATATGCTTGTTTTCTTAAATGAAAAATAGATAATCTAGCTGCAAAATACTGATAATCTGAATTTTCTTTTGAAATTAAATCTGCGGCTGATTTAATAATTGTTTCATGAATGTTTATAGTAGTAATTCCGTTATAGAATTGTATTCTAGATTTTAATTCAACTTGTGAAATAGAAATATTTTCTAATCCTTTTGAAGCCCAATTTAACATTTTATGTATTTTTTCTAAATCAATAGGTTCTTTTTTTCCATTTCTTTTAGTAACATACAGACTTTGTTTCATTTTTAATTTTACCTATAATAAAACATTTTTTTATTATTTATATAAAAATATTTATATTTAATATAAAAAATAAGTATGATCAAAAATTTTTATATAATTAAACTAAATTATATTAATTTTTCTTGAATTTTTTGTAGTCCTACGACTTTTTCTTTTTTAATCATTCTTATTAAAATTACACCTTGTGTATTTCTTTTTAAAATATTGATTTCAGAAACTCGTATTCGAACTAATTTTCCAGAATTTGTGATAATCATAATTTGATTTTTTTCTTTAACTTGAATAGCTTTAACTACGAGTTTGTTTTTTGTTGTAATTTTTATAGAAATTACACCTTTTGTTGATCTAGATTTTATAGGAAATTCTTTAATATGAGTTCTTTTTCCATATCCTTTTTGAGTAATTACTAAAATTTCTCCATTTTTTTTAGGAATAATTAAAGAGACTACTCGATCTTTTTTTTCTATTTTAATTCCTTTAACACCTGTTGCCGTTCTACCCATAGATCTCACATGTTTTTCAGAAAATTGTACAACTTTTCCTTGAGATGTAAATAACATTATATTATTTTTTCCATTTGTTAATGATACTCCTATTAATTCATCATTTTTTTTTAAATTTAATGCAATAATACCTTTATTTCTAGGATTTTGAAATTTACTTAAAGAAGTTTTTTTAACTATACCGAGAGCAGTAGCCATAAATATATTTTTTTTCTTTTGATATTTTTTTAAAGGTAAAATAGCTGTAATTCTTTCTTTAGAATGTAATGGTAATAAATTTACTATAGGTTTTCCTCTAGAATTTCGACTAGATTCTGGTAATTGATATACTTTCATCCAATATATAATACCTTTACTAGAAAAGCATAATATTGTGTCATGAGTATTTGCTACAATTAAAGTTTCAATATAGTCTTCTGATTTTACTTTAGCTGCATATTTTCCTTTTCCTCCTCTTTTTTGAGCTTCATATTCGCTAATAGGTTGATATTTTACATATCCTGAATGTGATAAAGTAACTACAACATTTTCATCTGTAATCATATCTTTTATTTTAATGTTTGAAGTTTTATCTGTAATTTCAGTTTTTCTTTGATCTCCAAAATTATTTTTAATTAATTTTAATTCTTCTTGAATAACTTGAATCATTTTTGTTTCGTTATTTAAGATTTCCTTTAAATAACAAATTTTATTTTGAAATTCTTGATATCTATCAAAAATTTTTTTATGTTCTAAATTATTTAATTTATTTAATTTAGTGTTTAAAATTTTTTTAATTTGTTTTATAGAAAATTTATATTTATTTTTTTTATCGATTTTTTCTGGATTAATTAATTTTTTTATAGAATTTTTAATTTTCCATTTTTTTGATAATAAAATTTTTTGAGCTTCTTCGGTATTAGAAGAAGATTTAATATATTTAATGATAGAATCAATATTTTCTAAAGCTACAGCTAAACCCTCTAATAAAATAATTTTTTGAGAATATTTTTTGTAATCATAAATACATCTTCTTGTAACAATTTCTTTTCTGTGTATAATAAATTCATTTAAGATTTCTTTTAAATTCATTAATTTAGGTTGTCCTTGAGATAGTGCAACCATATTAATTCCAAATGAATTTTGTAAAGTTGTTAAAGCATATAATTTATTTAAAATTATCTCAGCAATTGATTCTTTTTTAATTTCGACAACAATTCTCATACCATCTTTATCACTTTCGTCTCTTAAAGCTGAAATGCCTTCTATTTTTTTTTCTTTAACTAAAAGTGCAATTTTTTCTATTAATTTTGCTTTATTAGTTTGATATGGTAATTCATATATAATGATAGATTTTTTTTTGTTTTTAAAATTATTTTCAATTTTTATACGTGCTCGAATATAAATTTTTCCTTTTCCTGTTTTATATGCTTTATAAATTCCAGATTTTCCATTAATAATTCCAAATGTAGGAAAATCTGGTCCAGGTATATATTTCATTAGATCTCTTAAACTAATATTTGGGTTTTTAATATACTGTAAACATGCATTAATAGATTCATTTAAATTATGTGGGGGGATATTAGTGGCCATACCAACAGCAATTCCAGATGATCCGTTAATTAATAAATTTGGAATAGATGCAGGAAGAATTTCAGGTATTTCTTCTGATCCATCATAATTTTTTACAAATTTTACTGTATTTTTATTTAAATCATTTAATAAAGTAGAAGATATTTTAGACATTCTAATTTCTGTATATCGCATTGCTGCTGGTGAATCTCCATCAATAGATCCAAAATTTCCTTGTCCATCAATTAACATATATCTTAATGAAAAAAATTGAGCCATACGTACAATAGAATCATATACTGCTGTATCTCCATGTGGATGATATTTTCCAATAACATCTCCTACAATTCTTGCAGATTTTTTATATGGTTTATTCCATTTATTATTTAATATGTGCATAGCAAATAATATTCTTCTATGAACAGGTTTTAATCCATCTCTTACATCAGGTAATGCTCGTCCTATAATTACAGACATTGCGTAATCTAAATAAGAATTTTTCAATTCTTTTTCAATTTCTATTGGTATAATTTCTTTTGCAAATGTTTTCATTAAATATCTTCTATTTCAGAGTAATTTATTGTTGTATATATTTTATATAATTATAACATATTGAATAGATTCGTTAAATTTTGACTAAATTTAATTATTTTTATAAGATTTTTAATTAAAAAATATAAATAGAGTTTTACTATTATTTTATTTTATTTTAAAATATTTTTATATTTTAAAATTTTTATGTAAATTCATATTAATTAAATAATAATTAATAAATTTAAAATATATAATATTTAAGGAAAATATGAACATACAAGAAAAAAAATTAATAAAAGATTTATTTAAAAAATTAAATTTAGCAGAAAAAAATTCATCTTTTAAAGATTTGGAAGCAGAAAATTTTATTCAAAAAAATTTAAAAAAACAACCTAATGTTATTTATTATATGATTCAAACTATTTTAGTACAGGAAGTAGCTATAAAAAAATTAAATAATATTATTAAAAAATTAGAAAACGAATTAAAAACTTCTACACCTTCTACATCTTCTAAAAAAAGTTTTTTATCTGATTTAATAAGTAAATATATTCCAAATGAATCTAATGAAGCGAAAAATTTTAATTCAACTTCTCGAACAAATCATTCTTATTACAATAAAAATGATAGACCGTTAAATCAATCTAATGAAAATATTAATACTTCTATGTCAGGAGGAAGTAGCAGTTTTCTTACAAATGCATTACAAACCGCAGTAGGAGTGACAGGAGGTATCGTAGCTGGAAATATGTTATTAAATTTATTTGATCATAATAAACCAGCAGAAGACATTTTAAATTATTCTGATGAAAATTTTGTTTCTAATGAAGAATATCCATATGATAGTAAAAATAATTTTAACGAATTTGAAGATTCTAAAAATCATGATAATTTATCAGATAATTTAGAAAATTCTTCAGAACATCATCATATAGATCAAAATTCTATAGATTCAGATCTTTCTAATGATGATAATAATGAAAATATTATAGATTCAAATAATTCTGATTCTATTTTAGAAACAAATGAAATTAATCAAGATAATTTTTCTGATTTTTCAAATCGTGATATAAATCATCAAGAATATTTCGATGATGAAGATATATTAGATGAAGATTATGATAGTGAATAAATAATATGTATCTTAAATTCATATAAATATTTTTTAAATATTTTTTAATTTTACATTTTATAAAATAATTTTTGTATTAATTTTTTATTAAACAAAAATTTATTTTACATATAATAATTCGATTAATAATATTTATTTTTTAATAAATAAGATTAATCGAATGCAATTATTATCTTAAATTTATATTATTTTATTTTTAGATAAATATTTAGAAATTCCTTTAAAATTCGGTTTAATTCCTTCTTTTTTAGTAGTCCAATTTGCTGGACATACTTCTCCATTTTTTTTATGAAAATCTAATGCATCTATCATTCGAATCATTTCTTGAATATTTCTTCCATAAGGTAAATCATTAATTACTTCATGTCGAATGATACCTTCTTCATCAATTAAAAAAGAAGCTCTTAAAGCCATTCCTAAAGTAGGATGTTCAATAAAATAAGATTTTTGTATATTTCTTTTAATATCTGATGCCATAATATATTTTATTGGACCAATTCCTCCATTTTTATATTTTGTTTTTTGCCAAGCAGAATGAACGAATACAGAATCAAAAGATATGCCAACAATTTTTACTTTTCTTTTTTTAAACTCTTCATAATTTTGGTTAAATGAAATAATTTCTGATGGACATACAAATGTAAAATCCATAGGCCAGAAAAACAAAATAGCTTTAGTATTAGAGATATATTTTTTAAAATGAAAAGAATCAGTAATTTTCCCATTTTCTAGGATAGCTGATGTAATAAAATCAGGAGCAGATTGTGCAACTAGTGTCATAATATATTATCCTATTTATTTATAAAAATTTGTAAGTTTTAAATAAAAATTTAAAATCTAGTATTTTATAAAATTTTTTTATTTTACTAAAAAAATTTATATTATTATATATAATATATTTAATTTGTATATCATTATTAATAATAATTATATATTTTTATGAGGATATTTATAAATAATTTTTATGTATACTTGGAAAGATTTATTAAAAAAAAAAAAAAATAAAATTATTAAAATTCTTAAAATAATTAATCAAAAAAGAAAAATTGAAATGATTTTTCCTAATCAAAAAGATGTTTTTAAAGCTTTTCGTTTAACAAAATTTAATGATATTAAAGTAGTAATTCTAGGACAAGATCCTTATTGTAAAGTTAATCAGGCTAATGGTTTAGCTTTTTCAGTTAATAAAAATATATCTATTCCTCCGTCTTTAAAAAACATTTTTAAAGAAATAAAATCTGATATTAATAAAAATATAAAAACTCAATCAGGTTGTTTGAAAAGTTGGTCTAAACAAGGTGTTTTTTTATTAAATTCTATTCTAACTGTATCTTTTAATTGTCCTGGTTCACACAGAAAATATGGTTGGGAAAGTATTACAGATTATATCATTAAATTAATTAATGATTATCATTTTGGTATAATATTTTTATTATGGGGGTTGTATGCTCAAAAAAAAAAACATTTAATTGATTGTAATAAACATTATATTTTGTTTACTTCTCATCCATCTCCTTTGTCAGCATATAGAGGTTTTTTTGGATGTAAACATTTTTCTAAAGTAAATAAAATTTTATTAAATCAAAATAAAAAAAAAATTAATTGGAACACGAAGTAAAATATTTTATAAGTATGTTCTATATAAAATGGCTTTTTTAAATTAAGCCATTTTTATAATTAATTGATTTATATTTTTACAATAGCTTTTTTTAATATTTTTTGATTAAAAATATATCCTACTTGAATTATTTCTTTTATTATATAATTTTTATCTTTTTTAATTTTGTTATAATTATTTATTTTATGAATATTTTGATTATATTTATCTCCTACTTTTCCTATTTTTTTAATTTTATTTTTTTGTATTATTTCCAGAATAGATTTTTGTATTAAAGATATTCCTTGAATTTCTGAATTATTTTTATTCTTTAATTGAGGAAAAATCAGGATAATTTTATTTATATTTTCTAAAATTAGAATAAATTTTTTAAAAAATTCTGTAATTTTATTTTTTTTTATTAGTTTATTTTCTTTTTTTTTTTCTTTTTTTATATTTTCAATTTTAGCTAAAAGTCTTAATGGAGCTTCTTTAATTTTTTTTTCTATATCTAAAATTTTTTTATTAAATTTAAATATTTTTTTTAATATTTTTTTATTTTTATCTTTTTTAGAACTTATATTATTAGAAATTTCTTTCATAGATTGATTTATTTTTTTTTTTTTTTTTATATCATTTTTTTCATTTTTTTTAGAAAAATTCATAATAGATCCTAATAATGTTAGATTGATAAATTTATTATTTGAATTTTTTTAAGTGATTTTATATTTTTTTTAAAAGCATAAAATTTTTAAAATAATGAAATATTTGTTTTTAAAAAAAATTTTATAAAGTATTAAAGTTAATCAAATTTTAAACAGAAATTATATGAATTTAATGTAAATAGATATTGATAATAAAAAATTTTTAATAAATAAATATAAATTAAACATATATTTTATATAAATTTAATAAAAAAATATTTAAAATTTTTATTTAAAAATATAAATTTTAATAGTTATTTAGTTAAAAATTGGAGTTGGCGGGATTTGAACCCGCGTCCAAAAAAATTTATTTTACTTAAGCACTACATGATTAGTCTTATATTTATTTTTTTTTATTCTTTTCTTATTAAAGACATTTAAAAAGAACGTAATGTTTTTATTGAAATATTATTAAGCCAAAACATAAACTTAAAAATTTAATCTCTTATTTTTTTTGACCATTTATAAAGAATTTTATCTTTTTTTTGTAAAAGATTAAAAAAACAAATAAAGATTTAAATGGGCTTTTAAAACAGTTTTTAAGCTGCTAAAGCGTAATTTTGTTTATTTTTTGCAGATATTTTTTTTCGGTTTTTTAAAGAGGCAAACCGAACCTCTTCATGCGCATTAGTAAATAAATTTTTTGTCAAATCCAAAATCAACCCCATTTATTAATATGATATAAAAAATTTTTTAAATTTAAAAAAATTATTTTGTTAATATTATAATATTATATTATGTCATAATACAATATTATTCATAAAATTAATTTTTTATAAAAAAAATAATAAAATTTAAATATCTATTTAAGGTGTTATATATGAACATAATTTCTAAAATACAACATCAAATTTCTATTAATCCTATTATTATTTATATGAAAGGTTCTCCAGAGTTTCCTAGTTGTGGTTTTTCTTCAAGAGCTATAAATATTTTGTTAGCTTTAAAAGTAAAATTTGCGTATATTGATATTTTACAAAATTCAGATATTCGTTCTGCATTACCTAAATTTTCTAATTGGCCTACTTTTCCTCAATTATGGGTTTCAGGTAATTTAATAGGTGGTAGTGATATTATGATGGAGATGTTTGAGAATGGACAATTAAAAAAGATTTTAGAAAAATCTCTATATAAAAATAAAAAAAATATTTTATGAAAGTAAAATAAAAAAATTTGTATAACGTCTATATTTTATAATATCATGAGATATGATGTATAAATTTATTTCATCATATCTTATATTATATATTTTTTGAATATTAAGTTTTTTTAAAATATATTTTTTTATATCTCTTCCATTTTTTTATTTTTAATAGGCCAACCGCCTATTTTTTTCCAAAGATTTACAATTTTACAAAATAAATTCGCTGTTTTTAATGTATCATATACAGCAGAGTGTGCTTGGTTATTATCAAAAGATACTCCCATTGCTCGGCAAGCTTTTGATAAAACAGTTTGACCTACAGTTAATCCACTTAAAGAAGCAGTATCAAAAGTAGAAAATGCATGGAATGGATTATTTATAGATTTTGTTCTATGAGATGCAGCCATAATAAAATTATGATCAAAAGTTACATTATGACCAACAATAATAGCTTTACTACATCCATATTTTTTAATTCCTTTAGAAACAATTTTAAAAATTTCTTTTAACATTTGTTTTTCGCTAATTGCACCTCTAAAAGGGTTAAATGGATCTATTTTATTAAAAGATAGGGCTTCTTTATGTATTAAAGATCCTTCAAAAGGTTTAATATGAAAATGTATTTTTTTATCAATTTTAAGCCATCCATAGCTATTCATTGTTAATGTAATAACTCCAATTTCAAGCAATGCATCAGTCATAGGATTAAAACCAGCTGTTTCCACATCAATAACAACTGGATAAAATGTTCTAAATCTTTTGCTTAATAAACTTTTTTTTTTTTTTTTATACATTTTGATTCCATAATAAATATATTAATATTTAATAGATACTAATTTTTTAAATATAATAATTTATTTTAAAAAATTTTTATAAAATATACGTTTTATATTTATTAAATTAATTTAATTTTTTAATTTAAAATTTAACATATTCATCTTATAATGTTAAGAATAATAAATAAATTTTTACAATTAAATATTTTAAATTTAATTAAATATTTAAAAATATGTAAGAAATTTATATAAAACGTTAAACATAGTATATTGAAAAATTTTATTTTTAAAACATTTTTGGAGTAAAATTCATGATATATAAATTACCTAAATTAAAATACAAGTATAATGATTTAGAGCCTTATTTTGATGCACAAACTATGAAAATTCATCATACTAAACATCATCAAACATATATTAATAATTTAAATAATGTGTTATCTAAAACAGAGTTTTTAAATTATACACAAAAAAAATTATTATCTAATTTACATATTTTACCTAAAAAATATCAAACTTTAGTAAGAAATAATTTAGGAGGTCATTTTAATCATAGTTTTTTTTGGAAAAATTTAAAAAAAAATACTATTTTACAAGGAGAATTAAAAAAATCTATCGAAAAAAATTTTTTAAGTATAGAAAATTTTAAAAAAGAATTTATACGACAGGCGATGAATCATTTTGGTTCAGGATGGGTATGGTTAGTGAAATCAAATGGTAATTTATTAATTACCACTACTTCTAATCAAGATAATCCATTAATGAATTATGATTTTATAATAACTAAAGGTTTCCCTATTATTGTTTTAGATTTATGGGAACATTCATATTATTTAAAATATCAAAATAATAAACTAGATTATATTAAAGCATATTTTAATGTTATTAATTGGGACGAAGCTAGTACACAATATTTAAAATATTAAAATTATTTTTATATAAATTAATATTAATATTTTATTTATTTTTTTAGGAATGTAAATATAAATATTATATTAATTTATAATTAAATGTGATTGTATTTTAAAAAATTTTATAGAAAATTTTTTGGATAATAATTATGCATAAGATAAAAATGATAGTAGGATTAGGAAATCCTTTTAAAAAATATAATCATACTCGTCATAATGTGGGAATATGGTATTTAAAATTGTTATCTAATTTTTTTAATGAAAATTTTAAAAATAGTAAAAAATTTTCTGGATATATAAGTAAAATTTTTTTTTTAAAAAAAAAAATTATATTGTTTATTCCAAATATTTTTATGAATTTAAATGGTTTAGCTATATTTCAGATATCAAGCTTTTATAATATTAATTTAAGTGAAATTTTAGTAGTTCATGATGAATTAGATTTATCTCCTGGTATTTTAAAATTTAAATATGGTTATGGAAGTAATGGACATAAAGGTTTAAAAAATATTATTCAAATATTTAAAAAAAAAATTTATTACACACGTTTATCAATTGGTATTGGTCGTCCTCATAAAGAACAAGATGTTTCTAGTTTTGTACTTTCTAAACCTAGATTAAATGAAAAAAAAAAAATTTTGAAATCTATTAATAAATCAATTCATTCAATTTTCTCTGTAAATATTAAAAATAATTAAATTTATTTAATAAAAAATTTTTTAGTATTCTTTTTTTTAAAATTTTTTATATAAATTATATTTAAATATTTTTAATTTAAGGCATAAATTATGCATGTAAAATGTGGAGTAATTGGATTACCTAATGTAGGTAAGTCTACTATTTTTAATATTTTAACTAAATCTAAAGTATCATCTTTAAATTTTCCTTTTTGTACCATTTCTCCAAATATAGGATTTTCTCAAGTTTATGATAATAGGTTGATTACTTTAAAAAATATTGTTAATCCAAGTAAATTAATTTCAACTATAATAAAGATAGTTGATATTGCTGGACTAGTTAAAGGAGCTTCAAAAGGAGAAGGATTAGGAAATAAATTTTTAAATCAAATTAGAGAAGTAGATGCTTTAATTCATGTAGTTAGAGTTTTTAAAGATGATAATATAATGCATGTTGAAAATTCTATTAATCCAATACGTGATATTAATATTATTAATACAGAATTAATTTTTTCGGATATAGAAATTTGTGAAAAAAATCTTTTGAGACTTCAAAAAAATAAAACTTTAAATAAAAATGAATTAGTTGAAGAAAAAAATTTATTAAAAAAATGTTTGTTATATTTAAACAAATTTTATTTATTACGTACATTAGATTTTTCTTTAAAAGAAAAAATTTTAATTAATAAATTTAAATTTTTAACATTAAAACCAACTATTTTTTTAATTAATATACATAAAAATACTTCTAATAATATTTTTTTAGATAAAGTAAAAAATTTTTTGAAAAAAGATTTAAAAAATGTAATTTGTCCAGAAATAATTAAAAATAATGCTGATAGAGATTCACAAAATTATATAGAATTAAATGAAATTATTATTGCAATATATAAAATTTTAAATTTAGAAACTTTTTTTACAGTAGGTCAAAAAGAAGTTCGAGCATGGTCTTTCATAAAAAATTCTAAAATTATTAAAGTAGCAAAAATTATACATAGTGATTTTAAAAAAGGTTTTATTAGAGCAAAAGTAATTAGTTATGAAGATTTTATTCGATATAAATCTGAAATAAATGTAAAAAAAGCAGGAAAATTAAGATTAGAAGGTAAAAAATATATAGTTCGTGATGGAGATATTATTCATTTTTTATTTAATATATAAAATTTTTCCTATTTATTAAAATTTATAGAGAGGATTTTTCCTCTCTAATTTAAGATTTTATTTTTTTAATAAAATTTTTTTTAATGCATTAAATTTTGGTTCTATATTGTAAGATAAATCTTTTAAATGCAAAATATCAGAAATATTTTTTTTAGGTTTTAATTTAATATTTAAAATTTTTTCTACTGTATCTTTAAATTTAATTGGATGCGCTGTTCCTAAAAAAATTCCATATTCATCTGGATTTATTTTTTTTTTTAATACAGTATATGCAACAGAAGCATGAGGTTCAGAAATATATTTATATTTGGTGTATAAATTTTTGATATTTTTTTGAGTTTTTTTTTCAGAAACATATCCATATTTTAATTCTTTAATATTCCATTTTTTTTTACGAAAAATTTCTTCTACTCGAGGCCAATTGTTTGGTCGACTAATATCCATTGCATTAGAGATAGTAGAAATAGTTTTATAAGGATTCCAAATTCCTGTATCTAGATAGCGTGGTACAGTGTTATTAGAATTTGTTGCTAAAATAAATTTTTTAATAGGTAAACCCATAGATTTAGATAACAGACCTGCTGTTAAATTTCCAAAATTACCACATGGTATAGAAATTACTAAATTATTTTGTAAATTTTGAGGAAGTAAATGAAAAATTTCAAAAAAATAACATATTTGTGCAAATAGTCTACTAACATTTATTGAATTAGCAGAATTTAGTCGTGTTTTTTCTTTAATTTCATTATCATAAAAAGCTTTTTTAACTAATTTTTGACATTCATCAAAACTTCCATTGACTGATATAGTTGTAACATTATTTCCTAATGTACAGAATAATTTTTTTTGTATATCACTAATTTTTCCTTTAGGATATAGTATAACTACTTTAATATTTTTCATTTTATAAAATGCATGAGCTACAGCCGCACCTGTATCTCCAGAAGTTGCAGTTAATATAGTTATTGATTGATTTTCTTTTTTATTCAAGCAAGATAGTATTTGAGCCATAAATTTTGCACCATAATCTTTAAAAGCTAATGTTGGGCCATGAAATAATTCCATACAATAAATATTATTTGTAATATTTACTATTTTAGGTCCAGAAAAATTAAATGCAGATTTAACACTATCTTTAATTTTATTTTTTTTAATTTCAGATCCTATTAAAATAGATAAAATTTCTTGACTACGAGATACAAATTTTTTATTTAATAATGTTTGAATTTTTTTTTTAGAAAATACTGGTAATTTTTTAGGAAAAAATAATCCTTGTTTTTTTCCTAATCCAAATTTTACAGCTTGCGAAAAATTTACTTTTTCTTTTTTATCTTTAAGATTATATAATTTCATTAGATTTTTTTCCTATTTTTCTAGCACCTATTGAATCTATTTGACATATATAAGAAAATCCTTTTTTATTTTGAATATAGTTTTCTAAAAAATATTTTTGTATTTTTTTTGCTATGATTTTATTTTCACAAATAGAAAAAATTGTTGGTCCAGACCCTGAAATTCCATATGCTATAGAACCTATTTTTTGAACATTTTTTTTATGTAGAGAAAAATTTTTTAAAAGTTTTTTTCTGTATGGTTCTGCTATAACATCATGCATGCATGATGCAGCTAAATTACTTTGTTTAGTATGTAAAGCATGTATAAAACATGATAAATTTTTGCTATTTTGTATACAATCTTGTTTAGAATAAGAATGAGGTAAAACAGATCTAGATTTAGATGTAGATAATTTAATTCCAGGCCATGCAATAACCCAAAACCAATTTTTAAAGTAGGGTATATTTTGATAAATATTATTTTTTTTTTCTAAAATTAATTTAATACCGCCAAGATAAGAAGGAACAACATTATCATAATGTATTGCACTTGAAACGTCTTTTTCTAATATACCCATTAATTGTATTAATTCTTTTTCTTTTAAAGGTTTTTTAAAAAATATATTTAAAGCAACTAAAGTAGCTACAATAGAAGATGCGCTTGATCCTAATCCTGAACTTACAGGAAGATTTTTTTCAAGTATAATATTTACATTTTTTTTTTTTTTAATTTTTTTACAAAATATATTCCATGCTTTCCAAGTTAAATTATCATATGTAGATATTGGTAGTTCTTGAGAGAATTTTCCGGTATTTGTTAATTGAAATTTTTTAGAAGATTTAATAGTCACCATATCTCCTAAATATTTATTTTGAATTGGAGCAATAGCAGCGCCTAGTATATCAAAACCTACACTTAAATTCCCAATTGAAGCTGGTGCATATATTTTTATCATTATTGAACTCCAGATAATTTATACTACAGTTTTTAATAAATCAGATAAAACTCCAGATGCAGTTACTTTTTTTCCGGCTCCATATCCTCTAATTACTAATGGCATAGGTTGATAATATTTTGTATAAAAAGATAATGCATTTTCACCATTTTTAATTTCATATAATGGATCTTTTATATCTACTTCTTCAAGTTGTACTGTACATTTTCCTGTATTACTAATTTTTCCAATGAATTTTATTTTTTTACAATTCTTTTTGGCAATTTTGATTTTTTTTAAAAAATATCGATTAAAATTTTTAGTTTCTTGTAAAAATTTTTGAATATTAATATTTGAATTACATAATTGAGGTAAAATTTTTTTAATTTTAATATCTTTTAATTCTAGCGAATATCCAAACTCCCTAGCTATAATTAATAATTTTCTTGCTACATCTAATCCAGATAAATCTTCTCTTGGATCAGGTTCTGTTAGTCCTTTTTTTTTAGCTTGCTTAATAGCGTCTGAAAATAATATTTTTTCTTCTAATTTTCCAAAGATAAATGATAAAGAACCAGATAATATTCCTTTAAAACTTATAAGTTTATCTCCTGTTTGTTTTAAATTTTGAATAGTTTGAATAATTGGTAAGCCTCCTCCAACGTTTGTTTCATAAAAAAATTTTTTATTATTTGTATAAGTTTTTTTTCTAATATTTTTATAGTCGATCATATTTCCAGTATTAAATTTTTTGTTTGCAGTAATAATGTTAAATTTATTTTTAATGAAGTATAAATATTTTTTAGAGAGTTCGTTACTAGACGTACAATCTACAATAGAAGGGTTGATAAAATTATTTTTTTTAATAATTTTTTTTATTTTATTAATAAGAAATTTTTCTTTAAGATATTTTGTTGTAATAGTATTAAATTTTTTTTTCCATGTATTAATTTTTATTCCATTTTTTTGAAATAGTATTTTATTAGAATTAGAAATTAAACATATTTTAATTACAATATTTTTCTTTTTTAAAGATATTTTTTCTCGATGTATTTGTTTAATTAAAGTTTTCCCTATTCCTCCAATTCCAAATAAAAATATTTGAATAATTTTATAATTATTTATTATTTTTTCATGTAATAAATTTATAATTTGGTTTTGATATTTAGATTTAATAATTAAAGAAATAGAATTATTTGAAAAATTTTGTAGATCAAACATAGTTTTTATATTTAAATCATATAAAATTTGATTTAAATTTTGAATTATTCTTTTTTTATTTAATTTATTTTGTATAATTGAAATAATAGAAATTTTTTTATAAATTTTTTTTTTATATATTTTTTCTTTATTAAAAATTAAATTTTTAATTATAAAATCTATTTTTTTAAAATTTTTTTCTTTAAAATAAACGTTTATAGATGGTATATGAATTAAATTTATAGATAAAAATAATATTATAGAGTTTTTTTTATTAATTTTAAGTAAATTTTTATATATTTTATTTATATTTTTAGGATTTAATGTTTTAATTATAAATATATTTATATCTTCTATATAAGCGATATTTGGATATATATTTTTTATTTTTTTATTTTTATAATTTGAAATTTTAGTTCCAATAAAATTTTTATTAAATGTATTTTTTATATAACAAGGAATATTAAATTTTTCTAATGGATAAATAGTTTTCGGATGAAGTACTTTAGCTCCTAAATTAGATATTTCCATAATATTTTTATATGAAATTTTTTTTATAATTTTAGCGTTAGGAACAATTTTTGGATCACAAGTTAAAATTCCATCAACATCAGTCCAAATTTCACATAGTTTAGATTTAATACAAGCGGATAATATAGCTGCTGAGTAGTCTGAACCATTACGACCTAATAGAACTAATTCTTTTTTTTTATTTCCTGCTATAAATCCTGGCATTAAAATAATAGAATTTTTTAAAAAATTTATTTTTTGAATTTTTCTTATAGATTTAGAAATATTAACGTAAGAATCTAAAATATTTCCTTCAGCTAAAATATTTTTTACTGGATTAATTAATTTAACACTATGACCTTTAGTAAATAATATATTTTTCATAATTTGTGTAGATAATATTTCTCCTCGAGATATAACTTGAGCAAATATATAATCAGAACATTGATTTAAAAGATATATATTTTTAGAAGTATTTTTTAAAAATAAAATTTCATGATTGATTTTTTTTATTATTTTTTTTAATAAAAATTTTTTATTATTTTTATAAATATCTTGAACTATGGTATAAAATTTATTTTTTATATTTTCAATTTCTTTTTTATAATTTTTATCTTTGATTAAAGACAACTGTATTACTTTTTCTAAAGAATTTGTAATAGTTGCTGGAGCAGATAATACTACAGCAGTTTTTTTTATTTTAGATTTTTCTTCAATAATTTTTGATACGAATGTAATTTTTTTTGCATCAGCTAATGAAGTTCCTCCAAATTTTAAAACATGAGTCATTTTAAATTGTCCTATTTTAATAATTTTTTAAATTATATAATTTTTTTTTAATTTAAGTTTTTTATAATTTTTTAAATCTATAGATTTTCGATGTAATTTAAAATTTTTGATAATTTTATTAAAATTTTTTTATCATAATATTTTATTTTTCTTTTTTATTTATGAATACAATTATATTTATAAAATGTTTTAGTTACACTTATAAATTTCTATTTTTTATATTCTAATATAGAAAAATTTATTATTTTAGTATATTATAAAATTTTATGTACTATAAATTATAAATTTATTTAATTTTTTTATAATATTTTTCTTTTTAAATTATTTATTATCTTTTGCATAAATATTTGTATTAAATAAAATATAAAATTAATATATAAAAAATTTTATAGAAGTTGTTATACCTATATATATGTAAAATTCTATAATAATAGAATTATAAATATACATTTCTAAAAAATTAAAAAAAGTTTTTGTAATAAAATAATTTCAATATGTTTATAAAAAAATTATTTTTTTATTGCAAATTTATATCAAGCTATTCAAATAAATTATTAAATATATTTTTTGAATTTATTACTTTGATTGATTTAAATAAAAATTTTTTTAATTTAGATATAAAAATATTAAAAAATTTAGATCATAGTATTTATGATAAAAACTTTTTTTATAGAAAATATTATTGATTCTTTATATATTTTAAATAAATTTTTGAAATTGTTAAAGTTGAATAAAATTAAAATTTTTATCTATATTACGTTATTTTAGATAAAAAATAATACAGAGAAGAAATAGATTATGTAGGATTTTTTCTATAACAAGTTATTTTTATATAGATAATTATATAGATTATTCTAAATTCTATGGTTATTACCATATAATATTTTTATATTTTAGTTTTAATACAATATAAGTAATAAATTTTTTAAATTTTAAATAATTTATTTATAATGTATAATATTTTACAAAATAATTTTTTAATATTTAAGTTGTATATAAATATTTTATATTTATCAAATATAAATACTATTATTTATAAAGAGATTTTTTTAAAATAATTCATTTAATTTATATTAAATATTTAATATTTAATTAATTTTTTTAATTATACATTGTTAAATATGAATCTCTTTTATGTTTTCATATCAAAGAATTATTTTATAATTAATAAATATTTTTAATTAAATAAATATATTTGTAAAATAAATACTTATTGTTAAGATATTTATTTAATTATATTTGATAAAAATTTTTTTTAATGTATTAAAATATTTTTATAGATATTTTAAATTTAAAAAAAATAAAAAGATAAATACATATATTTTAAAAATGTATATAAATTTTAATAAAATTATATCATGAAAAAATAAAATTTTTTGAATTTAGAATATAAATTCTATGTGTTTATAATTAATTTTTGTGATAAATTTATTTAAAAAAATTATTTTTATATTTTCTTTTTAAATATTTTTTTTCAAGATTTGTTTTTAAAATGTATAAAATATATGCTTGATAAAAGATTTTATTTTTTTTTATTTTCCATGGAATTTTTTTTTTATTATAAGTAATGAAAGTTAATATTTTCCATATTTCTTTAATTTGATTGATAATTTTTTTAGGTATGGATAATAGAAAAGATGCTTTTTTCAAAATAAATTTTAAAGAAAGACGTATAGCATTTACATGAGTAATTTTATTTTTTTTTTTTATTTTTATGATATTAAAAATATATGGATACCATAATATTGCAGACCATAAAAGAGATACATTATTTTTTTTTTTATTTTGAAATCTTTGATCATTTTTTTTTAAAATATAAATAATTAATTTTTTAATTAAGAAATTAATTTTATTATTATAATATAGAAAAGGAAAAGGAAAAATTATTTTTAATAAAGAAAAATTTTTAAGTTTTTGATAAGCTTGATATCCAAATCCCATTTGTAAAAGTTTATTTAATTCATTATATAATCTAGCTGATGGTACATGCGATATTAATTTAGATAATTTAGGAATGGCTGCTGCAGTTCTTTTTTCTATTTTCATATTTAATTGTACAGAAAATCTAATTACTCTAAGTATTCTTACTGGATCTTCTCGGTATCTTATTTCGGGATTTCCAATTAATCGAATTATTTTCTTTTTTATATCTTGAATACCTCCTACATAATCACGAATACTTAAATCTATTACATTAAAATATAAAGTATTAATAGTTAAATCTCTTCTTTGTGCATCTTCTTCTATTTGTCCAAAAATATTATCGTATAACAGAATTCCTGATTTATCTTTTTTTTTATAAATTTTTTTATGATTTTTATTATGATGATGGCCTCTAAACGTAGATACTTCTATTGTTTCTTTTTTAAACATAATATGGGCAATTTGAAATCTTCTTCCGATTAATCGACAGTTTTTAAATAACTTTTGTAATTCTAATGGAGTAGCGCTAGTAGCTAAATCAAAATCTTTTGGTTGATTTCCTATAATAAGATCTCTTACACTTCCGCCTACGAGATAAGCTTCATAACCTGATTTATGTAATCTAAATAAAATTTTAATTGCATTTTTACTTATTTTATTTCGAGATATATTATGTTTTTTTTTAGTAATTATTCTCATATGATTTTATTTCTAGTAATGTATTTTTTGTTTATTTATATATTGACTTTTAGTAGTAATTTTTATATTTTTTTATGTAAATAATACAATTTTTATTTAAAAAAATTATAACTATGATAGTGAAATAAGATTATATCCTTTTCACTATCTTTTTTAAGGTTATCCTAGAATTTGTTTATCTCTTATTTCTTCGAGTGTTTTACAGTCAATACATAAATTGGCAGTAGGTCTAGCTTCTAATCGTTTAATTCCAATTTTTACTCCACAAGAAAAACAATAACCAAATTCTTTTGATTGTATTTGTTTTAAAGTTCTATTAATTTTTTTAATTAATTTATTTTCTCTATCTCTATTTCTTAGTTCTAAATTAAATTCTTCTTCTTGTACAGCTCTATCAATTGGATCTGGAAAATTAGAAGATTTTTTAGAAATATCATATACATCTTTTTTATTTGTATTAAGTTGTTTTTTCCATGTTTCAAGAATAGTTTTAAAATGATTAATTTGTTTAGGATTCATATATTTTTCATTTTTTTTACTTTTATATGAAGATACTCCTGCAATTGAAAGAATACTTAAAGAAGATTTTTTTATTTTTTTTTTTTTATGCATAATATAATCCTTAATAAAATTTTTAAAAATTAAAAATATAACATTATTTACAGATTTTATAATATACATTAGATATTTATAATATGAAATGAAATATTTCATTTTAAAAAAAACTTAAAATTTTTTGTAATTTTTTTAAATATTTTTAAGTTTTTAAAATTTTTAGTTTAAATTAAATTTATTTGTAATAAGGTGTTAATATATGTTCAATTTAGCTTTTGGAATCGAATATGATGGAAGTAATTATTATGGATGGGAAAGTCAAATACGAATTTATTCAATTAAAAATATATTAGAATATGCTATATCTAAAATAGCTAATCATAAAGTTAAAATTTTTTGTGCTGGAAGAACTGATTCTGGAGTACATGCATATAATCAAGTTATTAGCTTTAAAACAATTTCTAAAAGAAAAAAAAAATCTTGGATACAAGGTGTAAATAGTTTTTTACCTAAAGACATTTCAGTAATATGGGTTCAACATGTTTTAAATGATTTTCATGCACGTTATTCTGCTATTTCAAGAAGTTATCGTTATATTATATATAATCATACTATTAGATCATCTATTTTACAAAATAGAGTAAATAATATTTTTTTTGATTTAGATGTTAAAAAAATGTATCAATCTAGTCAAATTTTAATTGGAGAACATGATTTTTCTTCTTTTAGAGCTTCTCGATGTCAATCTTATAGTTCTTTTAGAAAAATTATATATATTAATGTATATAGAATAAGAAAATATTTTATAGTAATTGATATTACTGCAAACTCTTTTTTATACCGTATGGTTCGGAATATTGTTGGATCTTTAGTTGAAATAGGACGTGGTAGAAAAAGTAAATCATGGTTATTATATGTTTTAAATATAAAAAATAGAAATATTTCTGGTCCAACAGTATTAGCTAAAGGTTTGTATTTATTATCTGTAAGTTATCCTATGCGTTTTAATATATCTAATCAAAATATAAATTATTTTTTTTAGTTTGCTTGAGAAATTTTTTTTAATATTTAAAAATTTTTTATTAATAAAATAAATTTTATATAATTAAATAAAAAATTTTATTATATAAAATTTTTAAAGTATAAATTTTATTTTTATATATCAAAAATTTAAAGATTGATATATTAAAAAAATTATTAAATATTTTTAAAATTTTTTTATATAAAAATATAATTTTGTATTCTAAATAATGTTATTTAAATTTTAATTTAAGAGAAAAAATATGTTTTTAAATTTTTTTAAGAAGTTTTTTAGTAGTAGAAATGACAAAATATTAAATAAATTAAATATTATTGTAGATAAAATTAATAAATTAGAACCAACTTATAAAAATTTTACAGATAAAAGATTAAAAAAAAATACATTAATTTTTAAAAAACGTTTAAAAAATAAAGAAAAATTAGAAGATTTGTTAGTAGAATCTTATGCTACAGTAAGAGAAGCAAGTGTTCGAGTATTTGGTATGCGTCATTTTGATGTACAAATTTTAGGAGGTATTGTTTTAAATAATTTATGTATATCTGAGATGCAAACTGGAGAAGGAAAAACTTTAACATCAACTTTGCCAGCTTATTTAAATGCTCTTTCAGGAGATGGAGTTCATATTATTACAATGAATGATTATTTAGCAAAACGGGATTCAGATAAAAATAAAATTTTATTTGAATTTTTAGGATTAACAGTTGGATTAAATTTACCTGAATTATCTTTTTCTAAAAAAAAAAAAGCGTATTTAGCAGATATAACTTATGGTACAAATAATGAGTTTGGTTTTGATTATTTACGAGATAATATGGTTACTTCAAAAAAAAATCAAGTACAAAGAAAATTAAATTATGCATTAATTGATGAAGTTGATTCAATTTTAATTGATGAAGCTCGAACTCCTTTGATTATTTCAGGAGAAGAAAGAGATTCTTCTAAATTATATATTAAAATTAATAAAATAGTTTTACATTTAATACAACAAGAGAAAGATGACACAGAAGAATTCACAGGTGTTGGTGATTTTTTTTTAGATGAAGAGTTAAAACAAGTGTATTTAACTGAAAGAGGATTAATAAAAGTAGAAAAAATATTAGTACAAAAAAAAATTATGAATCAAAATGAATCATTATATTCTTCTACTAATATAAAATTGTTACATCATATTATATCTTCTTTAAAAGCTCATAAATTATTTATTAGAGATATAGATTATTTAGTACAAGGTCAAGATATTGTAATAGTAGATGAACATACAGGAAGAATTATGAAAGGTAGACGTTGGTCAGATGGTTTACATCAATCTATCGAAGCTAAAGAAAATGTTTTAGTAAAAAATGAAAATAAAACTTTGGCTTCAATTACTTTTCAAAATTATTTTAGATTATATAAAAAACTATCTGGTATGACAGGTACTGCATATACTGAATCTTTTGAATTTAGAACGATTTATAATTTAGATACTGTAGTAATTCCAACTAATCGTCCTATGATTCGAAGAGATTTATCAGACTTAGTATATATGACAGAAAAAGAAAAAATTGAAGCAATTGTTAAAGATATTCAAAAATGTTATCGTACTAAACAACCAGTATTAGTTGGAACAGTTTCTATAGAAAAATCTGAATTAATTTCAAAAAAATTAAGTATTTTAGGTATTAAACATAATGTTTTAAACGCAAAATTTCATAAAAAAGAAGCTGAAATTATTGCGCAAGCTGGAAAAATAGGTGCTGTAACTATTGCTACTAATATGGCTGGTAGAGGAACAGATATTATTTTAGGTGGATATTTTGAAAATAAAAATTTAAATCAAAAAGATACAAATATTAAAAATAAAAATTTTAATATTACACACAAAGATTGGATAAAAAATCATAAATTAGTGTTATCTGTAGGAGGTTTACATGTTATTGGAACTGAAAGACATGAATCTAGACGAATTGATAATCAATTAAAAGGTCGTTCTGGACGTCAAGGAGATATAGGATCTTCTAGATTTTATGTTTCTATGGAAGACTCGTTAATAAGAATATTTTCTTCTATTAAAATTATAAATCTTATGAAAACCATTGGCATGAAATATGGTGAATCTATTGAAAGTTCATGGATTGATCGAACAATTTTAAATGCACAAAAAAAAGTTGAAAATAGAAATTTTGATGTAAGAAAACAACTTTTAGAATATGATAATGTTATTAATGAACAAAGAAAAGTAATATATAAACAGAGAAATATTTTACTAAATAAAGATCATATTTTGAATACTATAAAAGATATATCTAAAGATGTTTTTTTATCAGTTATTGAAAAGTATTTATATTTAAATGATGCGAAATCTAGTTTAAATAATTTATTTTGCTTAGAAAAATTTTTATTAAAAAAATTTCATATAAAAATTGTTTTTCCAGATTATTTTAAAAAAAAAAGTGAATATTATAAAAATAAAATTTTAAATTTAATATTAAGAAAATTTCAAATAAATTATTTTATTAAAGAAAATTTAATTGGTTTTGAAAATATGAGAAATATAGAAAAATCAATTATGTTAAAAAAATTAGATTTATTTTGGCAAGAACATTTATCTGATATGGAATATTTAAGACAAGGAATTCATTTAAGAGGATATGCACAAAAAGATCCGAAATTAGAATATAAACGCGAATCTTTTATTATTTTTTCAAATATGTTAGAGTCATTAAAATATGAAGTAATTTTAGAATTAAGTCGAATTAATTTATCTCAATTTGATCCATACGGAAATAAAGAAGTAAATTATAAATTTTCTATTGATAACAAATATCTTAAAAAAGCAAGAAAATATTTTTTAAAAAATAAAAATATTGAAGATTATTGTATTGAATATGATAATCTTACAAAAAATACATTAAGAAATAGTTTATGCCATTGTAAATCAGGAAAAAAATATAAACATTGTCATGGTATTTTAAAATAAAATTTTATTGATAAAATTTTTTATTAATTTTTTATATTAATAATATATTATAGATAATATTAATATTTTATTGAATGAATAAAAATTTATTTTTATTATAATATAAAAAATATAAGTAATATTATTTTTTATTATGTAATAACTATATAATTTATTTATATTTGAAAAATATTCATTATTTTTAAAATTATATAAAAACAAAAAAAAAAAAAAAAAATAAAATTATAAAAAAAAATTTATATAAAAATACTTAATATTATAAATTTGTATTAATTCAAATTTAAATACTTTTTTTGTATATTTAAAATTATTTTTTTAATAATATTTTTTATTATAATATTTTTAAAAATTATTTTAAAAATTTTAATTAAATTTAATATGTATAGAAATAATTTAATTATTTTTTATTTTATATAAAAAATTTAAATAAATATCTTATTATTTAATATCGTTTATTTTATTACAAAAAATAAATTTTAAAATGTTTTATTTTTTTTAAATAAAATAGGAGTATTTATTTTTATGTTTCCAAGTAATTATAAAGATATTGATATAGATCCTATAGAAACAAAAGAGTGGATAGATTCTATGGAATCTATAATCAAAGAAGATGGAAATAGTAGAGGAATTTTTTTAATTCATTCGATATTAAAAAAGTATAAAAATATTTTTAATTCATATTTAAAAAAAGAATTAATTACTGATTATATTAATACTATTTCTGTTGTGAATGAAGAAAATTATCCTGGTAATCTTAAATTAGAACAAAATATTTGTAATGCTGTACGTTGGAATGCAATAGTTATGGTATTAAAAGCTTCAAAAAAAAATTTGGATTTAGGCGGACATTTAGCTTCTTTTCAATCTTCTGCTGTGATTTATGAAGTATGTTTTAATCATTTTTTTCATGCAGATAATAAATTTTTTTTAGGAGATGTAATTTATTTTCAAGGACATATTTCTCCAGGTATTTATTCTAGAGCTTTTTTAGAAGATAGAATTTCTGAAGATAAATTAAATAATTTTCGGCAAGAAGTAGGAGGACATGGTTTGTCTTCTTATCCTCATCCTAAATTAATGTCTGATTTTTGGCAATTTCCAACAGTATCTATGGGTTTAGGACCGATTTGTGCTATTTATCAAGCAAAATTTTTAAAATATTTACATAATAGAGATTTAATTAAACTTAAAAAACGTAAAGTATATGCTTTTTTAGGAGATGGAGAAATGGATGAACCAGAATCTAAAGGTGCTATTCATATTGCTTCTCGTGAGAATTTGGATAATTTAATATTTATTATTAACTGTAATTTACAAAGATTAGATGGTCCAGTTATTGGTAATGGAAAAATTATTAATGAATTAGAAAGTTTTTTTTATGGAGCAGGTTGGGAAACAATTAAAGTAATTTGGGGTAGTAATTGGGACAAATTATTGAAAAAAGATAAAAGTGGAAGATTAATTCAACTAATGAATGAAACTTTAGATGGAGATTATCAAACTTTTAGATCTAAAAATGGAGCATATATTAGAAAAAATTTTTTTGGGAAATATCCAGAAACTACAGAACTAGTAAAAAATATGACTGATGATGAAATATGGAATTTAAATAGAGGAGGTCATGATTTTAATAAAGTTTATTCTGCTTTGAAAAAAGCTCAAAGAATTAAAAATAAACCTGTAGTGATATTTTTTCATACTATAAAAGGTTATGGTTTAGGAAATAATATTGCTGGTGCAAATATCGCACATCAAGTTAAAAAAATAACTTTTGAAGATATTAAAAATATTAGAGATAATTTTAAACTTCCTTTTTTAGATAAAGAATTAAAAAAATTACCATATATTAATTTTTCAAAGCTTTCTGATGAATATAAATATCTGCATAGTCGAAGAAGAAAATTAGGAGGATATGTTCCTAAAAGACGAAAAAATTTTACAGAACATATATTAATTCCTAAAATAATTGAATTTAAATCTTTATTTTTACCGCAAACAAAAAAAATTTCTACGACTATTGCATTTGTTCGAGTGTTATATATATTATTAAATAATTTAGATATAAAAGATAGAATTGTTCCTATTATTGCTGATGAAGCACGCACATTTGGTATGGAAGGTTTATTTAGAAAAGTTGGAATTTATAGTTTTAATGGTCAAAATTATATTCCGCAAGACAAAGAATTATTATCTTATTATAAAGAAGATAAAAATGGGCAAATTTTACAAGAAGGAATTAATGAATTAGGAGCTTCTGCGTCTTGGTTAGCTGCTGCTACTTCTTATAGTACTAATAATTTTCCTATGATACCATTTTATATTTATTATTCAATGTTTGGTTTTCAAAGAGTTGGAGATTTATATTGGGCTGCAGGTGATCAACAAGCACGAGGATTTTTAATAGGTGGTACATCAGGACGTACTACTTTAAATGGAGAAGGTTTACAACATGAAGATGGTCATAGCCATATTCAATCTTTAACTATTCCAAATTGTATTTCTTATGATCCTGCATATGCTTATGAAGTAGCGGTTATTATTCAAAATGGTTTAGATAGAATGTATGGGGAAAAACAAGAAAATATTTATTATTATATTACTACAACAAATGAAAATTATTTAATGCCTGGATTAATAAATGGAATTGAAGAAGGTATATGTAAAGGAATATATAAGTTAGAAACTTATCCTAGTAAAAAAATTTTCTTACAATTATTAGGTTCAGGATCAATATTAAATATTATTCGAAAAGCAGCTAAAATTTTATTTAAAAATTATCATATTGGATCAGATGTTTATAGTGTTACATCTTTTACAGAATTAGCTAGAAATGGACAAGATTGTGATCGTTGGAATATGTTAAATCCATTATCTAAACCTAAAGTTCCATATATTAGTTCTGTTTTAAATAATCATCTTACTATTGCATCTACAGATTATATGAAATTATATGCTGAACAAGTAAGAAAATATATTCCTTCTAAATTTTATAGAGTTTTAGGAACTGATGGATATGGATGTTCTGATAGTAGAAAAAATCTTCGTAAATATTTTGAGATAGATGAATATTATATTGTAGTAGCTGCATTAGTAGATTTATATAAATGCGGAAAAATAAATGTCCAATTAGTTTTAGATGCTATAAAAAAATTTAATATTAATATAGATAAAATAAATCCGCGTTTATAGTATAAGGAGTAAATTTTAAAGTGAGTATGAAAATTAAAATGCCTGATATTGGTATAGAGAAAGCAGAAGTAATAGAAGTTTTAATAAATATTCAAGATACAATAAAAAAAAATCAGACATTAATTGTTGTAGAGGGTCAAAAAGCATCAATTGAAATTCCATCTCCTAAAAGTGGTATTGTAAAAAGTATTTATGTTAAAAAAGGAGATATAGTACATTTAAATACTTCTATTATTACTTTAAAAGTACTAAAAGAAATAAAAGATAATAAGAAAAATTTTATTCACAACACTAAATTACACACGCACAGTAGTAGTACATCTCAAAATATTAAAAAGAAAAATTATACTTCTATTTTAGTACGTTCGTCTCCTGCTGTAAAAAGATTATGTAGAAAATCGAATATATCTATTACAAAAATTTCTGGGACAGGAAGAAAAAATAGAGTATTAAAAAAAGATGTAGAAAGATATTTATGTTCCGAAAAAAATACTTCTAAAAAAAAATTTTTAAAAAAAGA
This sequence comes from Buchnera aphidicola (Chaitophorus sp. 3695), assembly GCF_964058985.1. NCBI lineage: Bacteria > Pseudomonadati > Pseudomonadota > Gammaproteobacteria > Enterobacterales > Erwiniaceae > Buchnera > Buchnera aphidicola. Next base: position 184,927 of record NZ_OZ060379.1, read on the forward strand.
TTTTAATATTTCCAAAAATAAAATAAATAAAAATAATCTTGATATAAATCAAAATCATTTATTTCTTAGTACAATACAGAAATTTTCAAATCAACGTTTTTCTAGAAATTGGAAAGAAGTACCTCATGTTACTCAATTTGATAAAGTAGATATTACTAAATTAGAGAAATTTAGACAAAAAATTAATAAATATTTTCATAATAAAAATATAAAATTTACATTATTAACGTTTATTATTAAAGCAATAGCAATAAATTTATTAAAATTTAATAAATTTAATAGTTTTTTACATCAAAAAAAGGATAGAATTATAGTTAATAAAAATATTAATATAGGTATTGCAGTAAATACTAAGGACGGTATTGTAGTACCCGTTATTAAAAATGCAAATAAAAAAAATATTAAAGAGATTACTAAAGAATTAATATATTTATCAGAAAAATCTAGAAATAATAAATTAATGGTAAATGAAATGAGTAATGGAAGTTTTACTATTTCTAATTTAGGAGGTTTTCAAGTTGGAGAATTTACACCTATAATTAATTGTCCGGAAGTAGCAATATTAGGTATATCTCGATCTAAGATAGAACCAGTTTGGAATAAAAAATCTTTTATACCGCGTTTATTATTACCTTTATCGTTATCTTATGATCATAGAGTAATTAATGGAGTAGATAGTGCTCTTTTTATGCAAAATTTGAATAAAAATTTATCTAATTTTTATAAAATATTATTTTAATTTTTAAATTAAATTTAATATATAATTATATCACTTTTGGGTTTTTAAAAATATGAATAAAGAAATTAATACTAATTTAGTTGTTATAGGAGGAGGCCCAGCAGGTTATTCAGCTGCTTTTCGAGCTTCTGATTTAGGAATTAAAACAATTTTAATAGAAAAAAGTAAAGTTTTAGGTGGAGTTTGTTTAAATTCAGGATGTATTCCTTCAAAAACTTTATTACATTTTGCAAGATTTTTACAAGAATATCAAGAATTTATGGATTTAAATATTATTTTAAAAAAACCTAAATTTGATTTAAAAAATTTAAAAATTTGGAAAAAATCTATTATTAAAAAAATGAATAATGGATTAAATATTTTATCTAGTCAAAGAAATATACAAATTATTCATGGAAATGCGTCTTTTTTAAACCAAAATACAATCATTGTAAATGATGGTATAAATACAAATTATTTTATAAATTTTAAGCATATTATTATTGCTTCAGGTTCAAGATCAATAAAATTACCATATATTAAATCATCAGATAAAAGAATTTGGTATTCTCAAGATGCTTTAAAAATTCCTTTTATTCCAGATCGTATGTTAATTATTGGAGGAGGAATTATTGGTTTAGAAATGGCAACAGTATATAGTTCTTTAGGTTCTGTAGTTGATGTTATAGAAAGCTCTAATACAATATTACCTTCTGTTGATATAGATATTAGTAGTTTTTTTATGAAAATTATTAAAGAAAAATTTAATTTGATGTTAAAATCTTCTCTACAAAGTATTGATTTTTTAAAAGATAAAATTTTAGTTAAAATTAAAAATAAAAACATTATTAAAAAAATTTATTATGATATAATCCTTGTTTCAATAGGTAGATTTCCAAATACAGATTCTTTAAAATTAAATAATACAGAAGTACAGTTAAATGAACAAAAGTATATTATTACAGATCAACAATGTAAAACAAATGTTTCACATATATTTGCTATAGGAGATGTTTCTGGTCATCCTATGCTAGCTCATAAAGGTATTTATGAAGGACATATTGCTGCCGAAGTTATTTCTGGAAAAAATCATTTTTTTGATACAAAAATTATTCCTAATATTTGTTATACAGATCCAGAAGTAGCATGGGTAGGAATTACTGAAAAAGAAGCAGAAAAAAATAATATACCATATGCTGTATCTATTTTTCCATGGAATATTTCTGGTAGGGCTCATGCTTCAAATTCTTCTTTAGGAAAAACAAAATTAATATTTAATAAAAATACTAAACAGATTATTGGTGGAATAATTATTGGAAGAAATGCAGGAGAATTGTTAGGAGAGATTACATTAGCTATAGAAATGGGTTGTGATGTTTCTGATATTTCTTTAACTATACATGCTCATCCTACTTTATATGAATCTATAAGTTCTTCATCAAAAATTTTTGAAGGAACAGTGACTGATTTATTAAATATAAAATAATTTTTTATAATATTTTTTTTTTTTTGATGTTATGCGTTATAAATTTATACATAACATCAAAACTTTTTTATTTAAAATATTTTTTATTAATTTAATAAATTTATAATATATAACTTATAAATTTTTTAATAATAAATATATTTTATAAATATTTTATACGTTTTTATAAAATAATTATAAAGTATTTTTTATTTTAAATTATTTTTTTTAATTATTATATTTAACATTATGTATATTTTCAAAATTTTTAGAAAATATATATAAAAAATCATAAATATAGTATAAATTTTTATTTATAAAATTTAATTAATTTTTTTATGTTTAAAATATTTATAAAATATTTAAATTATTTATATATAAAAAATATTATTTAATTATATTTATATAAATATATATTTATAATAGTAAAATTTTAATTAATTAAAATTTAATTTCTGTTTTTATTGATATAATATTTTAAAAATAATTTATTAGTAATTTATCATATATTTTGAAATAAATATTCATAAATTGTATTTATTATAAATATTTTTTTAATTTATTAGATTATCTTTAAAAAATATTTTGTGTTGATTTTTTATAAATTTTATAGAATATTTAATTTTATTATTCTATTTTGAAAAAAATTATATTTATTTTAATATAAAATTATTATATAAATATTTTTTTGAGTTTCATAATTATTTATTAATAATTTATATACTAAAAGATGTTCCGCAACTACAAGTAGATTTAGAATTTGGATTTTTTATAATAAATTTTGAGCCATTTAAATTTTCAATGTAATCTACTTTTCCTCCGATTAAATATTGTAAACTAATTGGATCAATTATAATAAATATATTTGATTTATAAATGATAAAGTCTGTTTTATTACTTTTTTTTTCAAATTTGAATCCATATTGAAATCCACTACATCCTCCTCCTGTAACATATATTCTAAATTTTATATTTTTATTATAGTTGGTTTTAATTAAACTTTTAATTTTTAAAATAGCAGATTTAGTTAGTTTAAATATATTTTTAGAATTTTTTTTCATTAATAAGATTTCTTTTTAGATAAATGTATTTTTTTTTAAATTATTAATTATTTAAAGAGAAATAAATATTTAAATAATATATTTTTGATTTATATAAAACATTTTAATTGAATATTATCTTCAATACATTTTATTTTTTAAAATTTTTTAAATTATTATTTTTTTCTTAAAAAAGTAGGAATATCTAAATATGAATTTTTTTTGTTAATTATATCTTGAATATTTTTATCTTGCATTTTTTTTTTATTTTTATAAGAAAAATTTAATGGATGTAATCTTTTATATCGATAATCATTTATTTTATCTGTAGATGATGTGTGATTATTTATTTTTGAAGTTTCTAATTGTTTTTCTAGACCAATACCTGTAGCAACAACAGTAACTCTTAATTCATCATTCATATCTGGATCTAAGGAAGTACCAATAACTACTGTAGCGTTATCAGAAGAAAATGCACGTATAGTATTTCCAACTATTTCAAATTCGTCTAACCTTAGATTCATTCCTGCTGTAATATTTACTAATACGCCTTTTGCTCCTGATAAATCAACATCTTCTAAAAGAGGACTAGAAATTGCAATTTCTGCAGCTTCTTCTGATCTATTTTCTCCAGAAGAAATTCCTGTTCCCATCATAGAATAACCCATTTCAGACATAACTGTACGTACATCCGCGAAATCAACGTTCATTAAACCAGGTCTAGTAATTAATTCTGCTATACCCTGTACAGCTCCTTTTAAAACATTATTAGCTGCACTAAATGCGTCTAATAAAGAAATACCTCTATTTAAAACTTTTAATAATTTATCATTTGGAATAATAATTAAAGAATCAACATATTTTGATAATTCTAAAATTCCTTGATCAGCACATAATGTTCTTTTTTTTCCTTCAAAATGAAATGGTTTCGTTACTACTGCTACAGTAAGTATTCCTAATGATTTTGCTACTTCTGCTATTACTGGAGCTGCTCCTGTTCCAGTACCTCCTCCCATTCCAGCTGCTATAAATATCATATCAGCTCCTTCTAAAGCTTTTTTTAAAATTTCTTTATCTTCTTCTGCTGCAGTTTTTCCAATTTCAGGATTTGCTCCTGCTCCTAGACCTTTTGTTACGTTAACTCCAATTTGTATAATTTGACTAACTTCTATTTTTCTTAAAGCTTGAGCATCAGTATTAATAGCAAAAAATTCTACTCCTTCAATATTTTCTTTTACCATATATTCAACAGCATTTCCTCCTCCACCACCAACTCCGATAACTTTAATTACAGCATCATTACTTGCTTCTACTTGTTCGAACATATAAATTTTTTCCTATTTAAATTTTTATGTAATATATAAATATGATATTAAAATTACTTAAATTGTTATAATTTAAAAAAATTTTTTATTTTGTATAACCAACTCTTTTTTTTTTTTGAATATAAAAAATTATTTTCTAAAGCGTATTTTGTATTTTGAAAATTTAATAATCCTATTACCGTAGAATATTCAGGTTGATTAATATCGTTTTTTAATCCATGAATATTTTTTATATAACCCATTCTCACTTTCATTTGAAATACTCTTTCTGCACAATCAAGAAAGAATTTTGTTTTAGATACTCCTCCGGTAATTACAATTCCGGCATTTAAATTATATTTAGAGTGATTGTCTTTAAATTTCTTTTGTAATTTTAAAATTTTTTTATTAATTATTTCTAATAATTCTAAACACCTTAATTCAATTACTTCAATAAGTTTTTCTTGATTAAAAGTTTGTGATTTATTTTCTTTTGATCGTTTAATTTCAATTTTTTTTAAATTTTCTTGAAGAAAACTTGAAGCGCATCCATATTTTATTTTTAAATATTCAGCATCAGACATAGAAATTGAGAAAGCATAAGAAATATCTTTTGTAATAATATTTCCTGCATATGGAATAACTTGACTATGTTGTAATGATCCGTTTACATATATTAACAAATCTATAGTTCCTCCACCGATATCAAGTATACATACACCTAATTTTTTTTCTTCTTCTGTTAAAATAGCTTGACTAGAGGCTAAACCTGAAAATATTATTTTATTTACTTTAAGATTACATTTTTGAACAGCTTTAACAATATTTTTTTCTATGTTATAATAGGATGTTATTAAATGAACTTTTGCTTGCATACGAATACCAGATAATCCTAAAGGATTTTTTATTCCGCTTTGTTCATCAATAATATATTCTTGAGGAATTACATGTAGAATATGATATTTATCATTAATTCTAACAGATTTTGCTGTATTAATTACATTTTTTATATCTTCTTGACTTACTTCTCCTGTATTAATTGAAACCATACCAATTTCATTTTTATATTGAATATATTTATTTGAAAAAGATAAATTTATAGAGTAAATTTTATGATTAGACATTTTTTCTGCTTGATAAATTGCTTTTTGAATACATTTTACAATGGATTCTAAATCATGAATGTTTCCTTTATCAATTCCTCGAGAAGGACAATTTCCTATTCCAATAACTTTAATTTCTCCATTATTTAATTTTTCTCCTACTAAAACAGTGACTTTTGTAGTTCCAATTTCTAGACCTACAATCAATTTTTTATTAGTTAATTTTATCATTTTTAACTCGTAATAGATTTTTTATGTATTTAAATCATTTTAATTTTTTTATATTTTTATTTAATATTAATGAAATATATATTTCTTATATTATAATTTTTTTACATAGTAATTTAAATATTTTTATCAAACTTAATAAAATCTTTTTATGCGTATTTTTTTAAAAAACTTTGTTTAAAAGATTTTTAATCATCATGAATTAATTGAGCGCTTCTTAAAATAGCACTTCTACATCTTGAATTTTTTAGTATTTCTTTTTTTGTAGGAAAAATTTTTTTAAAAATTTTAAATTTATATTGATTTTTATTTATATATTTTAATTCTTTATATGTTAAAGGTATATTTTTTGGTATATTAGGAGTTTTACGACTATATCTAAACATAAAATTTTTTATAATTTTATCTTCTAATGAATGAAAACTAATTACAGATAATATACCTCCTATAGATAAAATTTTTGTTATACATGATAATATTTTTTTTAATTCTTTTAGTTCATTATTTAGATAAATTCTAATAGCTTGGAAACTTCTTCTCGCTGGGTTTTTTTTTTGATATGGAGTAGATTTTAATATTACATTATATAATTCAGATGTTCTTAATATTGGTTTAATATTATTTTGTTTACAAATGTTATACGCAATTTTTTTAGCATATCTTTCCTCGCCATATTTTTTCAATACTTCTTGTATTTTTTTTTGTTTAGAACGCATTAACCATTGTGCAGCAGATAAACCTTTTTTTGTATTAATTCGCATATCTAAAGGTCCATCTTTTTTAAAAGAAAATCCTCTACTTGAATCATCTAATTGTTTAGAAGAAATTCCTAAATCTAATAAAATTCCATTTATTTTTTTTATAATATTATATTTTTTACAATATTTTTGTATATTTGAAAATGAATCTGGAATAAAAGTAAATCTATGATCTTGAATTTTATGAGCAATATTTATAGATTTTGGATCTTTATCAATAGCATATAATTTTCCATTAGAATTAAGCTGATTTAAAATAGCTCGACTATGTCCTCCGGATCCAAATGTTGCATCAATGTAAATACCGTTTTTAATTATTTTCAAAGATTGTATAGATTTTTTTAATAGTACAGGAATATGCATATATTTATTTACCAAAAATTAAAAAAAAAAAATTATATAAAAATATTTTTAAAAATATATTGTTTTTATATATAAAATGTAAATATATAAAATAATTAAATTATATAAATAATGTATTTATAATGTTTTTAAAATTTTAATTTCAAAATTTATTTGTTTATTATTTTTTTAATTTTTTATATAAATATTTTATTTTTTTAAATTTTTTTTACTTTAAGCACATTAATTAATTTATATAATTGTTTAGAAATTTGTTCGATAAATTTTTTGTTTCCTTTAGTAGTAATTACTATAGAAAATAATTTTTTATTAATAATAGGTTTCATTTTCATATTTTCAATATGATACCCTCGTTGTGAAAATAAACTTATAATTCTAGATAGTACATATGATTCATTCTCTGCAATTATAGATAAAGTTTGTTTCATTTTTTTTTTGTCCTATTTTTTAAATTTCATATCATTCATTCCTCCCCCTTTAATTTGCATAGGATAGACATGTTCAGTAGAATCTACTTGAATGTCTACAAACACAAGTTTTTTTTGAGAAAGATAGTAAAGTGCTTTTTTTATTTTTTTTTTTAAATTTTTAGGTTTAGAAATAGATATACCAATATGTCCATAAGATTCTGCTAATTTTACAAAGTTTGGTAAAGATTTCATATATGAATGTGAATATCTACCATTATATATAATATCTTGCCATTGTTTAACCATTCCTAACGAGTGATTATTCAAATTTAATATTAAAATCGGAATTTTATATTGCATAGCAGTAGAGAGTTCTTGAATGTTCATTTGAATACTTCCATCTCCTGTAATACAAATAACATTTTTTTTTGGAAGTGCTAATTTTACACCTAAAGCAGCTGGAAAGCCAAATCCCATAGTTCCTAATCCTCCAGAATTAATCCATCTTCTTGGCTTATCAAATAAATAATATAAAGCTGTAAACATTTGATGTTGCCCTACATCTGAAGTAATATAAAATTTCCCTTTAGTTAATTTTAATATTGTTTGTATTACATATTGTGGTTTAATTTTTTTTGTACTATTTTTATATTCTAAATTATTATTTTTTTTCCAAGTAAGAATTTTTTTCCACCATAATGATATATTTTTTTTAAAATTTTTATATTTTTTTTGATTTAAATATTTTATAATTTTTTTTAAAACTTTTTTAATATCTCCTATAATTGCGATATTTGCTTTTATAGTTTTTGAAATAGATGTTGGATCTATATCTACATGTATTATTCTTGCAGAAGGACAATATTTTTTTACATTATTTGTTGTTCTATCATCAAATCTTACTCCTAATGCTAAAATTATATCAGAATGATGCATACTCATATTTGCAGTATATGTTCCGTGCATTCCTAACATTCCTAAGTTTTGAATGTGAGTTCCAGGAAATCCTCCTAATGCCATAAGTGAACTAGTAACTGGAAGATTTAATTTTTCTACAAAATATTTTAACTGTTTGGTGCAATTAGAATTTATAACTCCTCCTCCAATATATACTATAGGTTTTTTAGATTGAAGAATTTTTTTTATAGATTTTTTAATAAGTTTTTTTTTGATTTTAATATAAGGTTTATAAGACTTTATATAAATTTTTTTTGAATTATAATAAGAAATTTTTTTCTCTGAAGATAAAATATTTTTAGGTAAGTCAATTACAACAGGACCTGGTCTTCCACTTAAAGCGATCCAAAAAGATTTGTTTATTATACAAGCAATATCTTTTGTTTTTTTTACTAAAAAACTATGTTTTACTATAGGTCTTGAAATTCCTATCATATCGCATTCTTGAAAAGCATCGTATCCGATTAATTTTAAATCTACTTGCCCAGAGATAATAATCATAGGAATAGAATCCATATATGCTGTAGCAATTCCTGTAATTGCATTAGTAGCTCCTGGACCAGAAGTTACTAATACTACTCCTATATTTCCTGTAGCTCGTGTATAACCATCTGCCATATGAGTTGCAGCTTGTTCATGACGTACTAGAATATGTTTAATTTTATTTATATTTTTCAAAGCATCATATATTTCTAAAACGGCTCCTCCAGGATATCCAAAAATATGCTTGACTCGTTGATCAATTAATGATTTTACAAGAATTTCTGCACCTGAAAAAATTTTCATATTTATTCTCTAATATTTTTATTTTTAATAATTTTCATTAATAATGAAAGTATTTTTATTATAAAACTATATTATTATAAATTTATAATAAAAATTTTAAGTACAAATTTTATAATATTTTTGACCAATGTTATGATTATTTATAACAAAATCATTTTACATATAATTATTAATTTGAAGTAATGTAAATGTAAATAATATAGTTATTTGAATTTATAAAATTTAATATTTTTTATCAATTTTTAAATTAATAAATAAATATTAAATATAATAACAGAAGAATGAAAAAAAAAATATTATATAATAATAAATATAAATTATTTCTAATGTTATTTTAAAAATGATTTATAAAAAAAAATTATATTAAATATTTAAATTAATTAATAAAATTTTTAGTATATTTTTTTATATATAAAATTTTAAAGTTAGTTGTATTTATTAAAAAATTTTATTTAATTAATTCTTTTTTTTATATTTTTTATTAGAAATATTAATTCTAATCTTATATTATTTTTATTTTAATTTAATTAATTTAGACGTTATTTATAATTATGATAATCATTAAATTTTAATTTAATTTTTTGAGAGCAATATGAATATAAATTTTTTTTTAAAAAAAATAATAATAATATTTTTTTTCTTAATTACTTTTATTTTTTCAAGATTAGCTTTATGTGATAATAACCCTAATGTGAAATTTAATTTGACTGCAGATCAAAATTTAAATTTAGCACCTATGTTAAAAAATATTATGCCTTCTATTGTACGTGTTATTACAAATTATCATAATTTTCATGGTAGATATTTTTGTAACGCTTTGATAGAAAACAAGATTGATAATGTTCATGATAGTAATCAAAATACTTTAAAAAATAAAAATTTTTGTAATAAAAACAAATTTTTAAAAAAATATATAACATATACTTTTAGTCATACAAAGAATAATAAATTAGGTTCAGGTGTTATTATTGATTCTACGAATTCTTATGTTATTACTAATTATCATGTGATTAGTAAAGCTGCTAAAATAGATGTTTATTTAACCAATGGAAAAATATATCATGCTCTTGTAGTTGGAAAAAGTAGAAAAATGGATTTAGCTTTATTAAAATTATGTAATGCTAAAAATTTGCAAGCTATAAACATTGCTAATATTAAAAATGTACATGTTGGAGATTATGCTATTGCAATTGGTAGTCCTTATAATTTAAAAAATTCTGTAAGTTTTGGAATTGTTTCTGCATTAAAAAGAGTAAATCATGAATTAAATTTATATGATGATTTTATTCAGACTGATGCGGCCATTAATCATGGAAATTCTGGTGGTCCTTTAGTAAATACTAAAGGCGAATTAATTGGACTAAATACTTCTATATTATCTAATACTGCAGATGATGGTAATAGTGGTATTGGATTTTCTATACCTACGAATACTATTTTAAGATTTGTGGAACAAATTAAAAAAAATGGAGAATATCATCCAGGAACATTAGGTATTTTAGGAACACAGTTAAATCAAACTATAATAGATGAATTAGAACTTTCTATTAATGGAGGGATATTAATAAATTCAGTTCAAAATCATTCTGCTGCAACAAAAAGCGATCTTTATCCTGGAGATATAATTTCTTCTGTTGATAATAAAACTTTTCATAATATGTTTTATTTTCGATCTATTTTAAAAAATTTTGTTGAAGGTGATGTGATTTCATTAAAAATTATAAGAGATGGAAAATATATTACTAAAAAAGTAACATTAAAATATAATCCATCATCTTTACGACATGCAGGAACATTACATTATAAACTAGAAGGTTCTTTAATAGATGTATATGATTCAAAAAATGAAGAAAAAGATTTAAAAAATTGTTCAGATTGTTGTAATGATAATGAATCATCTATTTCTAATTTAAGTGGAATTATTATAAAAAGTTTAAATAAAAATAGTTTTTCTAAAAGATCTGGATTATGTAAAAATGATGTGATTATTTCAGTAAATCATATTAAAGTTAATGATATTAAGTCTTTGAAAAAAGCTTTATCTGTTTATAAAAATATTATTATTTTAGAAATTGTTCGAGAACAATATAAGTTTTTTAAGATTATTTCTTAAAATAAGAATTTTTAGTTTAATCCGCCCAGAATTTTTTACATAATTTATTGGGCGGTGTTAAGTTTTATATTATATATAAGAAATTTTAAAATAATTATTTTTTATTTCTTAATAAATAATTAATTTCTGTTTTGTTTAAAGTTTGTGAATCTACTTTTTTAACTATAATCGCACTATATAAACTATATTTTTTATCTTTAGAAGGTAAACTTCCTGGTACTACAACTGAATTTTTAGGAACTTTACCATAATATGTTTTTCCAGTAGTACGATCATATATTTTAGTGCTTTTTCCAATAAATACTCCCATAGATATAACAGATCCTTTTTCTATAATCACTCCTTCAACTATCTCAGATCTAGCTCCGATAAAACAATTATCTTCAATAATAGTAGGATTATTTTGTAAAGGTTCAAGTACTCCACCTATACCTACTCCTCCAGATATATGAACATTTTTCCCTATTTGAGCACAAGATCCTATTGTTGCCCAAGTATCAATCATACTTTGACTACCAATATATGCACCAATATTTACAAAACAAGGCATTAAAACAGTATTTTTTTCAATAAACGATCCATATCTTACAATTGCATAAGGTGCGATCCGAATTTTATCTTTCTTAAAGTTTTGTTTTGTATAATTTTTATATTTTAATGAAACTTTATCATAGTAAGAAGTAAAATTTGCATTAAATATTTTATTTTTTTTTAAATATAAAAATAGTAATATAGATTTTTTAATCCATTTATGTGTAATCCATTTTGTATTAATTTTTTCTGATATTCTTATTTTACCTTTATTAATCATATTTATAACATTTTTTACTGTATTTAAAATTTTTTGATTATTTATAATAGTTTGCAGATTATCTTTTTTTTTATATGCATCATTAATTATTTTTTTTATATCATTCATATTTATCTCGATTTATTTTTAGAAATATATTGAATTTAATTTTATTTTTTAAAGAATTTTTTCGTTTTTTCTTAAAGTAAGTACCTTATATCCATTTTGTGTTACTAATATTGTATGCTCGTATTGAGCAGACAAACTATTATCTTTAGTTTTTATTGTCCATTTATCTTTTTCACAATATATATCTTTTTTTCCAGCATTAATCATAGGTTCTATTGTAAATATCATTCCTTGTTTTAATAATATTGTATTATCATGATTATCATAATGTAAAACATAAGGTTCTTCATGAAAATTTTTTCCAATTCCATGTCCACAGTATTCGCGTACAATAGAAAATTTATTTTTTTCAGCTATTTTTTGAATTTTTTTTCCTATTTTTCTTAAAGGTAAATTATGTTTTACAATTTTTATAGATTCATATAAACTTTTTTTTGTAATATTACATAGTTTTTTTGCTAGATTAGAACATTTACCTACAAAAAACATTTTAGAAGAATCTCCAAAATAACCGTTTTTTATGATAGAGATATCGATATTAACAATATCTCCATTTTTTAATTTTTCTTTATAACTTGGAATACCATGACAGACTGTATTATTTTTAGAAATACAAGTATATTTTGGATATCCTTGATATCCGAAACAAGCTGAAACAATTTTTTTTTTATTATAAATATAATCTTTACAGATATCATCAATTTCTCCTGTACTAATTCCAGGAACGATATATTTTTTAATCATATTTAAAACTTGAGCTGTGATTTTTCCTGCTATTGTCATTTGTTTTATATCAAATTCATTTTTAATAATAATCATTATAAAATCCTATATTTTTAAATATTTTTTTGTATTAAAATAAAATATTTTAAAAAATTAATTTTTTATATTTTTATTTAATTTAAATATATTATAATGTATATTTATTTCTTTATACTTTCACAAAAATAATATTTCATGTATATTTTTATTAAGGTATATATATGAATATAATTAATATATATAATATAAATAATATTTTTTATTTTTTTAAATGCTTTATTAAAAATTTTTATAAATATATAGGTGATATATGATACAAATTTCTATGAAAGAAATGTTAAAAGCAGGTGTTCATTTTGGTCATCAAACACGTTATTGGAATCCTAAAATGAAACCTTTTATATTTGGTTCACAAAATAAAATACATATTATTAATTTAGAAAAAACATTACCTATGTTTCAAGATGCATTATTAGAATTAAAAAGAATTCATGCAAGAAATGGAAAAATTTTATTTGTTGGTACTAAACGTTCTGCTAGAAGTTTAATTAAAAAATCTGCTGTTTTATGTAAACAGTATTATGTGAATCATCGTTGGTTAGGTGGAATGTTGACTAATTGGAATACTGTAAGACAGTCTATACAACATTTAAAAGATTTGGAAAATCAATCTAAAGATGGAACTTTTAATAAACTTACTAAAAAAGAAGTTTTAATTAGAACTCGTAAATTATATAAATTAGAAAATAGTTTAGGAGGAATAAAAAATATGGGTGGAATTCCAGATTGTTTATTTGTTATAGATGCTAATTATGAAAATATTGCTATAAAAGAAGCTAATCATTTAAATATTCCTGTATTTTCTGTTGTAGATACAAATTCTAATCCTGATGGTGTTAATTTTATTATTCCAGGAAATGATGATGCTGTTCGATCTGTTAATTTTTACTTAGAGCAAGTAGTATTTGTTATTCAAGATAATATTAAGAAAAAAAATTTTACATATGATGATGTTTTTAAAAAAAATTAATTTTTTTGATATATTTAAAAAATATTATTAAATTTTTTATTTAAATTTTTTATAATATTAAAAAATATGTTTTATTAATAATATATAAAGAAGGTTTTATGCAAATTTCATCTAATTTAATAAAAAAATTAAGATTAATAACTGAATCTGGTATTTTAGATTGTAAAAAAGCTTTATTAAAAAAAAAAGGTAATATTGATGCTGCTATTGATTATTTAAGAAAAAAAGGAAAATCTAAAGCTTTAAATAAAATATCTAGACAAACTTTACAAGGATCTATATTTAATAAAACTAAAAAAAATATAGGAGTCATGTTAGAAGTAAATTGTGAAACAGATTTTGTTTCTAAAGATAAACATTTTATTGATTTTGGAAATAAAATTATATCGTATGCTTTAAGAAAAAAAATAAAAAATTTACTTCAAATACAAGAAAATTTTGATGTTGATCGAATAAATTTAATTTCTATATTAGGTGAAAATATTAAAATTTCTAAATATTCTATTTTAATTGGGGATTTTATTTGTAATTATTTACATCGTTCTAGAATAGGTGTTTTAGTACAAAGTAATTCTATGGATTTTTCTTTAATGAAATATATTGCAATGCATATTGCAGCTAGTAAACCTTTATATTTAAATCCTGAAAGTATTCCGAATGAAGTTCTTATAAGAGAAAAAAATATTCAATTAGATATGTCTTTACAAACGGGAAAATCTAATTTTATATCTAAAAAAATTGTTGAAGGAAGAATGAAAAAATTTTTTAGTGAAATATCTTTAACAAAACAACCTTTTATTTTAGATCCCAAAAAAACTGTTGAACAATATTTATTAGAACATAATATTTTATTAAAAAATTTTGTTCGTTTTGGAGTTGGTGAAAAAATTATATAAATTATAAAATATTATATTATTTTAAAGTATTTTATATTCATTACATAAAAAATTTTATTTAAATTTTTTAATAAATATTGTCTTAATAGGTTTTATTATGGTTAAATATAATCATTTTCTAAAATATCCTCGAGTAGTTTTAAAATTAAGTGGAGAATCATTGACTAGTATAAATAGTAATTCTAGTATTGATTCTAAATCTTTACTTTTTTTATCTAAAGAAATTAAAAAAATTATAGATTTAAATGTTGAATTAGCAATTGTTATCGGAGCTGGAAATTTATTTCGAGGAAATAAATTACAAAATTGTGGAATGAATAGAGTAGTTGCAGATCATATTGGTATGCTATCTACAGTTATAAATGGATTAGCTTTAAATAATTTTATTAGTCAAATGAATATTAAAACTGTATTAATGTCTTCTATTCCGTTAAACGGAATTTGTGAAATTTATGATTGGAATAAAGCAATAAAATTGTTATCACAGAAAACTGTTGTAATATTTTCTGCTGGCATTGGAAATCCTTTTTTTACAACAGATTCTGCTGCATGTTTAAGAGCTATTGAAATTCAAGCTGATATTGTTTTAAAAGGTACAAATGTAGATGGAGTGTATACATCCGATCCAAAAAAAAATGTTAATGCTGTATTATATTCTAAATTAACTTATAAAAAAGTATTAGAAAAAGAATTACAGGTAATGGATTTATCAGCTTTTGCTTTAGCTAGAGATTATAAATTACCTATTCGAGTTTTTAATATTAATAAATTAAATGCTTTATTTAGAATTATAAAAGGTTTGAATGAAGGTACTTTAATTAATTAATTATAAAATATTTTTGAATACAAATATAAATATATTTAATATGAATTTAAATTAATTTTTTATAGTAAGTATATTTAAATAAACAATAATAATAGAGTTCACTTATGATAAGTAATCTTAAAAAAGAAACTGAAGAAAAAATGAAAATTTGTGTTAAAAATTTTGTTTCTTCTATAAATACTTTAAGAACTGATAGAGCATCTCCTGATTTATTAAAAAATTTATATATTGAATATTATGGTAAGAAAACAGTTTTAAGTAATATTTCTAATATTACTGTAGAAGATTCTCGTACTTTGCGTATAAATACTTTTGATCATAAAATTAATAAACAAGTTGAAAAATCTATTATAAATTCCAATTTAGGATTAAATCCTATTTCTATTGGAAATATAATTCGAGTTCCTATACCACAATTAACTGAAGAAAGAAGAAAAAAATTAATTAAGATATTATATAATAAATCTGAAAAAAGTAAGATATCTATTAGAATAGCGCGAAGAGAGTCTAACGATTTAGTAAAAAATTTATTAAAAAATAAAGATATTAGTAGAAATGAAGAAAAAAAATTACAAAATGAAATTCAATTATTAACTGATTTTTATGTTAAAGAAATTAATAATTTAACAACAAAAAAAGAAATTCAATTAAATAGTTTTTAAAATATGAAATTTAATTTATATGTTTTAATTTTATAAAATTTTTTATAAATATAGATTTATAAAAATTAAATTTATAAATATATAATATATATCATAAAAAAATATTTTTAATAAAATTTTTAAATTTAATAAATAATTTTATACAAAATATGTGATTATAAATCTTTTTTTTGAGAATTATTTTTATAAAATCTATATAATTAATATATTTTTATAGATAATAATAAGAAAATATTATATTTAGATGATTTTTTTAAATTAGAATTAGATAAATAGTTTATTATATTATAATATATAAGCAATTAAAAATATTTTGGTTTTCTTAACTTATATAATATAATTTTATATAAATTAAAAATCTGTCTTTTTTTTTAAAATACATCTTTAATAAAATATATTTATTATAATAAAAAATTTTCTTTTTATAACTGTTTAAATATATTAATTATTTTTTTTAAATATATTAAATGTAGTATTTAAATATATAAAATATATAGATTTATTTTAATATAAGAAATTTTATATAGTTAAAAATATATAAATATAATAAATTTATTTATAAATAATTTTAATAATTATAAAAAATTTTTATTAAAATCATAAAATATTTAATAATAAATATTTACTGATTTAATTTTTTATAAATAAATTTATTCATCGAGAGGTTTTCTTTTAAGAAAATTTATAATAATATGAAAATAAAAAAATTTTTTTTATTATTTTTATTAATTTTTAGTATAAACATTGGATATGCACATAATAAAGTATTATTTACAGAAATTTCGTTTGAAGGATTAGAAAGAGTATCTCAAAAATTAGCTTTAAGTTATATAACTTTTCATACGAATGAATTTGTATCTGATAATGAAATTAAAAAAAGTATTCAAAAATTATTATTAAGTAAAAAGTTTCAAAGTGTAAATTTTTTTCAGTTAAATAAAAAAATAATATTTAAAGTAAAAGAATTTCCTATTCTATCAAAAATTTCACTTCAAGGAAATCATGAAATTAATATTGATGTTATAAAAAATTTATTAAATATATCTAATATATTTAAAAAAAAATTTTTTAATAAACAAAATTTATTAATTTTAAAGAAAGAAATATTAAACTATTATTCTCATATTTTAAGAAATCATGTTTTAGTAAATTTTCAAATTTTAGATAAAGGTAAAAATGTTCAGAATTTAAAAATATCTATATTAGATCAAGGACCTACTTATATTCATAAATTAATTTTTTTAGATAATAAAAATTTTAATACAGAGAATTTATTAAATTTATTTAATTTTTATGAAAAACCATTTTTTTTAAAAAAAAAGAATCCAGATCATTTTAGTTATGAGGATTTTCAAATAGGATTAGAGAAATTATATCATTTTTATAATAGTCGCGGTTATTTAAATTTTCATATAGTAAATACTAAACTAAAGTATTTTAATAATAAAAAAAATGTAGATATTTCATTAAAACTTCATGAAGGAAGTCCTTATATTGTATCTTCTATTTTAATTAATGAAATAAAACCTTATTTTATTAAAAATTCTGATATTTTATCATCTATAAAAATTAATAAATTATACAATGTAGATGATTTTTTTATTTTACAAAATAAAATTCAAGATATTTTATTAAGAAATGGTTACTTTTATTCTAATATTAATATAATTCCTATTATAGATAAAATAAATAAAACAGTAAAATTTAATATTAATATTGATAAAAAAAATATATGTAAATTAAATAGTATTCAAATTAAAGGGAATAGATCTATTTCAGAAAAAGATTTAATAAACATAATATATCAAAAAAAAAATAGTGTTCTAAATATAGATTTAATTAAAAGGGATTTAAAAATTTTACAAGAAACGAATTTTTTTGATCAAATTTCTTTTCAATTTCAACCTTTATCTGTTGATAAAAATTCATCTTGTTTTGATTTAATATATTTTGTACATGAAAAAAAATCTAATACTTTTAATTTTGGTTTTGGATATAATACTTTAAGTCAATTAAATTACAATTTTCAATTTAAAAAAAATCACTTTTTTGGAATGGGAAAATCAGTTTCTATTGATTTAGATAAATCTTTTAATAAGAGTAATATAGAAATATGTTATCAAAATCCATATTTTACAGTTCATAAATTTTTTTTAGTTGAAAAAATTTTTGCTAATATTGATGAATTTAATTCAAAAAATAATTTGTATAATAATTTAAATTTTTCGAATCAAAAATTAAAAAAAATATACAGTACTTTTATAGATTTTCTTAAAATTTATAAATTAAATTTTAAGAATAAAATTTTAAATTATGGTATGGAGCAATCTTTATCTTGTTCTATTTTTTCAAAATTTATTTTAAATACATGTATTGGTTATGAATATAACGAATCAAGAAGTATATTTAATAATAATATTTTTCATGCTAATATTGATTTAGATCACAATACATTTCATACAATTAATTCAAATCAAATTTTTAATATACAAAAATATTTTTATATAAATAATTCTATTTATTTTAATAAATTAAATAATCCATTTTTTCCAAATTTAGGTAATGAGTTTGAGTTTTCTATTAAATCATTTTTTCCTACATTAGAAAATAGTTATTTACAATTGATATGCGATAGTAAACAATATTTTCCTATTATAAAAAAAAATAATTTATTAACATTATTTATTCATTCTTATTTCGGTTGTGAAGTATTTCCAGGAGATAATTTATTATTTAGTAATTTTACTGATTCTTATAATAAACATAATCATTCTATTAGAGGATATATTTCAGATAGAATTGGTCCTAAAGTTTTAAAAGAAGATACTATTTTTAATGAAAATATTAATAATATAAATTTAGATCAAAGTTTTAAATCATCAATATACAAAAAAAATAATTTTTTTAATCATACAGTCGGAGGAAATTTAATATCTATAAACAGTATAGAATTAATTTCTTCTATTCCAATTATTGAAAATAAATATTCTAAAGATTTTAGAATATCTTTATTTATAGATTTTGGAAACATATGGAAAAATAATTTTTTCTCAAAAAATAATTTTAAACAAAATTTTATTTATTTTAATCCTAAAAATATTTGTTCTTCATATGGTTGTGCTTTAAAATGGAAATCTCCTTTTGGTTTAATATCTTTATCTTATGCTTTTCCTATAGGAAAATATAATTTGGAAGATTTAGAGCGTTTTCAAATTCATTTTGGGTCTTAATTTAAAGATCTAAACATTAGTGTTACTATAAAATTTTATATTCATCTTATTTTTACTATTTAGTTTTTATAAGATGAATCTTATTTTTTTACATAAATTATTTAATTTTTTTGGTTTATAATATGTGTTTTCATAAAAAAAATAATTTTTTAATGTTTATTCCTCATAGATATCCTTTTTTATTTGTTGATAAAGTAATAGATTTTAAAAAAAAAAATTATTTGATTTCAAAAGTTACATTACATTCTAAAAAATTTTTTTCTGGTCATTTTCCTAAAAATCCTATTTTTCCAGGAGTATACATATTAGAATCTATGATGCAATCTGCTGGAATTTTAGTTGGAATAAGTTGTGTCAATTTTTTTTCAAAAAAAAAAATATATTATTTAGTATGTATTCAGAATGCTAAATTTAAAAAAAATGTTTTTCCAAATGACATAATTTATATTAAAATATTATTTCTAAAAAGTTTTAATAATTTTTTTAAATTTCAAGGTTATGCTTATGTAAAAAATTTTTTAGTATGCGAAGCAACTTTTACTCTTTATATTAAAAATAATTTTTAAAGCATTAATTATCAATTAGTATAATTATTTTATATATTTTATAGGAATGAATTCTAAATTTTATGTTTAATCCTTCTTTTATTCATTTACGCGTACATAGTGATTATTCTATTATAGATGGTTTATCAAAACCAGAAAAAATAGTTGATAATTCTGTTTTATTTAATATGCCAGCAGTAGGAATGACTGATTTTACAAATTTATATGGAGTAATAAAATTTTATAAATATTCTCATAAGAATGGAATTAAACCAATTATTGGAGTTGATTTTAATATTTTATCTGATGATTTTAGTATAAATGAATTAACTATTTTAGCATGTAATAATACTGGTTATGAAAACTTAAAATTATTACTTTCAAAAGCTTATAAAAGAAATTATTCTACTTTAAAAGACATTTATATTAAAAAAAAATGGTTGATAAAGTATAGAAAAGGTTTAATTATATTATCTAGTGGAATAGATGGAGAAATTGGTTCATTTTTGTTAAATAATAAAGAATATTTTCTAAATCAATCGTTAGATTTTTATCAAAAATATTTTGAAAATTATTATTATTTAGAAATTTCTAGAATAGGTCGTATTGAAGAAGAAAAATATATAAAAAAAGTTTTACAATTATCTATTTTAAGAAAAATTCCTATTGTAGCAACAAATAATGTTAGATTTTTAAAAAAAAGAGATTTTATATCTCATATTATTCGAGTATCTATTCATTATGGAATATCTATGAATGAATCTAAAAAATTATTTTTTAAATATACCAAGAATCAATTTTTTAGATCTGAACTTCAGATGAAAAAATTATTTTCAGATATTCCTACAGCGTTAACGAATTCTGTAGAAATTTCTAAGAGATGTAATGTTATTATAGAATTTAAAAAATATTTTTTACCTAAATTTATTACTGGAAAGATGAGTACGAAAGATTTTTTAGTAAAAAAATCTGTTTTAGGATTAAAAAAAAAATTACGAAATATATATTCTATTAATCATAAAAAAAATATTTTAATGCGCAAATTATATAATAAAAGATTAATACATGAATTAAAAGTTATTAATC
This sequence comes from Buchnera aphidicola (Chaitophorus sp. 3695), assembly GCF_964058985.1. NCBI lineage: Bacteria > Pseudomonadati > Pseudomonadota > Gammaproteobacteria > Enterobacterales > Erwiniaceae > Buchnera > Buchnera aphidicola. The sequence goes on from NZ_OZ060379.1 coordinate 206,128, forward strand.
AAATGCGTTTTCCAGGATATTTTTTAATAGTTATGGAATTTATTACATGGGCTAAAGAAAATAATATACCAGTAGGTCCTGGAAGAGGATCTGGAGCTGGTTCTTTAGTAGCATATGCTTTAAATATTACTGATATTGATCCAATTAAATTTGATTTATTATTTGAAAGGTTTTTAAATCCAGAAAGAATATCTATGCCTGATTTTGATATAGATTTTTGTATGTATAATCGTGATTTAGTTATAGATCATGTTTCTAATGTTTATGGAAAAGATTCAGTTTCGCAAATTATTACATTTGGTACAATGACAGCTAAAGCTGTTATACGTGATGTGGGACGTTCTTTAGGATATCCTTATGGATTTTTAAATAGATTATCAAAATTAGTTCCTTTAGATCCAGGTATAACTTTAAAAAAAGCAATTTCATGTTCAAATGATTTAAAATCTTTATATACATACGATCATGATGTTAGAGAGTTAATAAACGCTTCTAAAAAATTAGAAGGAGTAATACGTAATGTAGGTAAACATGCTGGAGGAGTAGTTATTTCTCCAACTAAAATTACTGATTTTTCTCCTTTATATTATGATAACTTAGAAAAAAAAAATTCAGTAACGCAATTTGATAAAAATGATATTGAAGATATTGGTTTAGTAAAATTTGATTTTTTGGGTTTAAAAACTTTAACAATTATACAATCTACTATTAATATGATTAATAAAAATCATATTAAAAACAATCAAAATAAAATATGCCTTCATGATATTTCTTTAAATGATAAACAAAGTTTTCAGTTATTAAAAAATGTTCAAACTACTGCTATTTTTCAATTAGAATCTAACGGAATCAAAGATTTAATTTTTCGATTAAAACCTGATTCATTTAATGAAATTGTAGCGCTCGTTGCGTTATTTAGACCAGGTCCATTACAATCTGGTATGGTAGATAATTTTATTAATAGAAAACATGGAAGAGAAAAAATTTATTATCCTGATAAAACTTGGCAGCATAAATTATTAAAACCAATTTTAAAATCTACTTATGGAATTATTTTATATCAAGAACAAGTTATGAAAATTGCTCAAATACTTTCTAACTACACTTTAGGTGAAGCAGATTTATTAAGAAGAGCTATGAGTAAAAAAAATTCTAAAGATATGGCTAATCATCGTTTAAAATTTATTTTAGGTGCAAAAAAAAATGGTATTAAAAAAATTCTTTCTAATAAAATTTTTAATTTATTAGAAAAATTTGCTGGATATGGATTTAATAAATCTCATTCTGTTGCATATGCTTTAATATCTTATCAAACACTTTGGTTAAAATCTCATTATCCATCTGAATTTCTTGCATCTGCTATGACTATGGATATGCGTTATTCTAATAAAATTATGATTTTGATAGATGAAGCAAAAAAAATACATGTAAATGTTTTAGGTTTAGATATTAATTTAAGTAAAAAAAATTTTTTTGTGAATAATAATAAAGAAATAATTTTCGGTTTAGGAGCAATTAAGGGAATTGGAGAAAATGCTATTAATAAGATAGTTATTGAAAGAAAAAAAAATGGTATTTTTAAAAATATATATGATTTATGTATTAGAGTTGGTACTAAAATTATTACTAAAAAAATTTTAGAAAAACTAATATTTTCTGGTGCTTGTGATTCTTTTTGTGAAAATAGATTATTTTTATATAAATCTATTTCTAATATCATTGAATCTTCTATTCAATATACTAATATTTTATTATCTAGACAATTAGATTTTTTAAATGAAGATATTTTATATAAAAATTTAAAATATAAAGATCACTTTTTTATAGATGAAAATTGGTCTCATAAAGTTGAATTAGATTATGAAAAATCTGTCTTAGGATTTTATTTTTCTGATCATCCATATGATTATTATTTAAAAGAAATTATGAAATATAAAAAAGTTTTTTTATTAAAATATATTTCTTCTTTGCGAGATAAAAAAGATATTTATGTATCTGGAATCATATTAAGTATAAAAAAATTGCTAACAAAAAATAAAAAAAAAATGGTTATATTACATTTAGATGATAATACAGCTAAAATAGATATAGTAATTTTTGAAGATTTATTATTAAAATCTGAATCTCTTTTAAAAAAAGACAATATATTAATTATAAATGGTTATATAAAAAAAAATAATTTTAGAAAAACTTCTTATGTTATTGCAAATAATATATATACGGTATATAAATTTAGAGAAAAAAAATTATTAAAAATAAAAGTTTTAATAAAAAATTTTAATTTTTCTGAAATATTAATTCAAAAAATAAATAATTATTTATCTCGTTTTATTGGTGGTCGAACCGCTTTATATATTTTAATTCCATCTGATAAAAATTCAATAAAAAAAAATATTGTTTTAAAGAAGTTTTATGTTTATCCTCAAGATAATTTATTTTATTTTTTAAAATCTTTTCCTAACTTAATTAAAATTAGTAAATTTTACTATTAAAAATATTTTATTTTATTAAAATATTTTTAATAAAGTATTTTAAAAATATTTTTTTTTTTTAATTTTTAATTTATCTAATAAAATTTTTAAAATATTTTTAATTTTTATATTTTTTTTAGAATATGTTCTTCGATTTTGTAATTCTATACATTTTTGTTTTATTGTATTATGACTAATTATAATTCTATATGGAAAGCCAATTAAATCAGCTTCAGAGAACATAATTCCAGGTTGTTCGTTTGTATCATAAAGAAAAACTGTCATATATTTTTTTAATTTAAAATATATTTTTTCTGTTATTTTTTTTACTAAAAAATCTTTTAGAAAATTAATTGGTATAATAGAAACTTGAAAAGGTGCAATAGAGATTGGCCAAATAATTCCATTTTGATCATAATTTTTTTCAATAATTGCTCCAATTAATCTACTTATGCCAATACCATAACACCCCATTTCTAAAAATTTTTTTTTTTTTTGATTAGTATAAATAAATGCATTAAATATTTTAGAGTAAATTTGATTTAATTGAAATATATGACCAATTTCTATTTGAGTATTTTTTTTTTTTAATATGTTTTTTTTTATTTTTTTAGAATTTTTAATATTAATATAAAATTCATGAGAAATATTTCCTCCAATGATTCCATTTTCAGCTTGTAAAATTTTTATTTTAAGATTCATTTTTTTAAATATTTTGATATATGATTGATATATATTCTCGTAAGTATTTTCTAGAGATTTTTTATTTATATGAAAAGAATATGCGTCTTTCATGATAAATTCTCTTGCACGTAATACTCCTGATTTTGGTCTAATTTCATCTCTAAATTTTGTATTAATTTGATATAAAATCATAGGTAATGATTTATAAGAATTTATTTTATTTTTAACTAATTGAGTAATAATCTCTTCATGTGTAGGTGATAATATAAGGTTATTTTGATTTCTATCAATAATTTTAAATAATTCTTTTCCATACATTTTAATTCTTTTGCTTTTTTCCCATAATTTCGATGATTGCAAAATAGGCATATTAATTTCTATTGCATTGTTTTTTTTCATTTCTTGATTTATAATTTTTATAATTTTTTTAAGTACTTTAACTCCATTAGGAAGCCATGTATATATTCCAGAAGAATTTTGAGTGATCATTCCAGATCTAATCATTAATTGATGACTTATGCTATATGTATTATTTGGCTTTTCTTTTTTCGTTGAAAGAAAATATTTTGTTTTTCTCATATATTCCTTAATAAATTTTTTTACAATATACATTAAAAAAATTTAAATAATTATATAAATTCTATAATTTAAAAATATTTTTAATATATTTTATATTTTAATTTATTTTTTATTTTTTTAAATTTTTTAAAAAAAATTAAAAATAAATAAAAATATTTTATAGTTTTTCATATTTTTTTTAAGCGATTTTTATTTTAGAAATTTATTAATTTTTTATGTTTAAAATAAAATTTTTCAATTAATTAAATTTAATATAAAAACATTATAAAAAATATTATTTTTTTAAAAAATATATTTTTATTCATGTAATTTTTATTTCTCTGATTTAAAATTTTAAATATAAATTTAAATTTATTTAAATTATAATATAAAATATTTACTAAAAAATAAGAAAAAAAAATTATATAATTTTTTAAATAAATTTTAAATCATATAAATTAAGATTTTAAATATAAAAAATTATTTAAAACAGATACAATTTTTTATTAAAAAAATTGTAAATAAATAAAAATTATTAAATATATTTATAAATATTTTTAATAAAAAGTTTTAAAAACTTTCTATTAAAAATATTTTTATTAAAAATAATTTCTTGTTAAACACATTAAAATATATAAACTCAGTAAATTAAATAAATTATTTCACGTTCTATTAAAATATATTATAATATTATTTATTTTTAGAATTTATTTTATATATTAAAAATAAAAATTTTAAATGAGAATAATATATTTTTATAAATTTCTTTTATATAAATTTATATTACATAGATTTTGTAACATGAATACCTAATAGATTTAATCCTATTTTTAGAATTTTAGAAATTATATAGGAGATTTTTAATCTAGTAATACATTTTTTTTTATTTTTTGTATTAAGTATATGATATTTTTCATAAAAATAAGAATATTTAGATGCTAATTCATAAATATAATTACATATTAAATGCGGTTTTCCTTTTTTAGCTGATTGAGATAAAGTTTCTTCAAATTGTAATATTTTTATACATAATAGCATTTCAGAATTATTATTAATTTTAATAGAACCATGTGATTTAATTAAATTTTCATAATCTTTTTTTAAAATAGATATAATTCTAGTATAAGTATATTGTATGTAAAGTGATGTATTACCATCAAAGGAAAGTATATTTTTCCAATTAAATATATAATTAGTAATTCTATTTTTCGATAGATCAGAATATTTTATTGCTCCGATACCGATAATTTTAGATAATTGAGATAATTTTTTTGCGTGAATGTGACTATTTTTTTTTAATATTATTTTTTTTGCTCGAATTATAGATTCTTCAATTAAATTGGATAATTTAATTGTATTTCCAGAGCGTGTTTGAAAAGGTTTATTATTTTTGTTGCACATCATTCCAAATATATGATGTTTAACTTTGACTTTTTTTGATATGTATCCAGCAATTTTTGAAATTTTATAAACTTGTTTTAAATGTTGTTGTTGACGCGAATCGACATAATATAATATTACATTAGCTTTTAATTTTTTACATCTATATTTCATACATGCAATATCAATTGCTGAATATAAAAAAGATCCATTTTTTTTTTTTAAAATCACACCCATGGATTTACCCTTTCTGTTTTTTATATCTTTTAAAAGAACAATAATATTATTATTTTTTTTAATAGCAATTTTTTTTTGCATTAAATCTTGAATTATTTTTGGTAACATTTTTTTATAAAAACTTTCTCCGATAATATGTTTATTTTTTAGAGTAATATTTAATAATTGATAAATTTTTTTGTTTTCTTCGATATTTAATGTAACAATTTTTTTCCATATTTTATAACAATATTGATCATTTTTTTGTAGTTTTGCAGTATATTTATCAGTTTTTTTAAAAAAATCTTTATTTTTTAAATACATTTTTTTTGCTTGACAATATATTTTTTCTATTTTTTTAATAGATAGATTTTTAATATTTGATATTTTTTCTTTTTTAATAATTTTTAAATAAGCAATTAACATTCCAAATTGAGTACCCCAATCTCCAATATGATTACAACGTATAACGTTATATCCATAAAATTCCATAATACGCGCACTGGCATCTCCTATAATTGTTGATCGTAAATGTCCTACATGCATTGATTTAGCCATATTTGGAGAAGAATAATCAATTACTACATTTATATTTTTATCTTTATAGTATTGAAAATTTTTTTTAGTTTTATTAAAAAATTTTTTTTGTATAGATTTTTCTATCCATAAAGAATTGAGAAAAATATTTATGAAGCATGGTTTAGAAAAAATTATCTTTTGAATCATTTTCTTAGAATTTATATTTTTAATAATTTTTTTAGATAAAATTTTTGGATCGATTTTATTTAAATTAGCAATACTATATAGATTATTTAATTGATAATGTCCATTTTTTTCATTTTTATTTTTTTGAATTATGATTTTTTGATTTATTTGAATTCGACTTTTTATAAGACTTTTTTTAATTTTTTTTTTTAACATTGATAATATCTTCATTTTTTTTGTTCCTTCTATGTAATATATAAATTTTATTTTTTTTTTTTTAAATTTGTATATATTATATATATTTTTGTGTAAATTTTTAATAAAATAAAAAATATATTTGACAAATATACAAATATATAATACTATTAAAAAACTTTAGTTATTAATGTTCTTTAAAAAAATATCAGAAAATCTGTGTGGGCACATAAAAATTTAAGTGCAAAAATTATTTATTACACAGTTATTGAATTTATTTAATTCAAATTTTTAAAAAATGAAGAGTTCGATCATGGCTCAGATTGAACGCTGGCGGCAAGCTTAACACATGCAAGTCGTGCGGCATCGAAAGAAAAAATTTATTTTTTCTTGTCGGCGAGCGGCAAACGGGTGAGTAATATCTGGGGATCTACCCAAAAAAGGGGGATAACTACTGGAAACGGTAGCTAATACCGCATAATGTTGAAAAACCAAAGTAGGGGACTTTTTTTATAAAAAGCCTTACGTTTTTGGATGAACCCAGACGAGATTAGCTTGATGGTAAGGTAAAGGCTTACCATGGCAACAATCTCTAGCTGGTCTGAGAGGACGATCAGCCACACTGGAACTGAGACACGGTCCAGACTCCTACGGGAGGCAGCAGTGGGGAATATTGCACAATGGGCGAAAGCCTGATGCAGCTATGCCGCGTGTATGAAGAAGGCCTTAGGGTTGTAAAGTACTTTCGTTAGGGAGGAAAGAAATATATATAATACATGTATTTTGTGACGTTACCTAAAAAAGAAGCACCGGCTAACTCCGTGCCAGCAGCCGCGGTAAGACGGAGGGTGCGAGCGTTAATCGGAATTACTGGGCGTAAAGAGCACGTAGGCGGTTTTTTAAGTCAGATGTGAAATCCCTAAGCTTAACTTAGGAATTGCATTTGAAACTAAAAGACTAGAGTATCATAGAGGGAGGTAGAATTCTAGGTGTAGCGGTGAAATGCGTAGATATCTGGAGGAATACCTGTGGCGAAAGCGACCTCCTGGATGAATACTGACGCTGAGGTGCGAAAGCGTGGGGAGCAAACAGGATTAGATACCCTGGTAGTCCATGCCGTAAACGATGTCGACTTGGAGGTTGTTTCCTTAGAGAAATGACTTCCGAAGCTAACGCGTTAAGTCGACCGCCTGGGGAGTACGGCCGCAAGGCTAAAACTCAAATGAATTGACGGGGGCCCGCACAAGCGGTGGAGCATGTGGTTTAATTCGATGCAACGCGAAAAACCTTACCTGGTCTTGACATCCATAGAATTTTTTAGAGATAAGAAAGTGCCTTCACGGGAACTATGAGACAGGTGCTGCATGGCTGTCGTCAGCTCGTGTTGTGAAATGTTGGGTTAAGTCCCGCAACGAGCGCAACCCTTATCCTCTGTTGCCATCGGTTCGGCCGGGAACTCAGAGGAGACCGCCGGTTATAAACCGGAGGAAGGTGGGGACGACGTCAAGTCATCATGGCCCTTACGACCAGGGCTACACACGTGCTACAATGGCGTATACAAAGAGAAGCAAATCTGCGAAGACAAGCCAACCTCATAAAGTTCGTCGTAGTTCGGATTGGAGTCTGCAACTCGACTCCATGAAGTCGGAATCGCTAGTAATCGTGGATCAGAATGCCACGGTGAATACGTTCCCGGGCCTTGTACACACCGCCCGTCACACCATGGGAGTGGGTTGCAAAAGAAGCAAGTATCTTAACCTGTAAAGGAGAGCGCTTACCACTTTGTGATTCATGACTGGGGTGAAGTCGTAACAAGGTAACCGTAGGGGAACCTGCGGTTGGATCACCTCCTTAAAAGTCACTTTAAAAATTTTAAAGTGCCCACACAAATTTTCTGATATTATTAATTATTAAAGGCTTGTAGCTCAGTTTGGTTAGAGCACACCCCTGATAAGGGTGAGGTCGGTGGTTCAAGTCCACTCAGGCCTATTAAAACACCTTTATCTTCAGTAAAAAATAATTAATATTTTTTAATATCTGTATAAAAGGGGCTATAGCTCAGCAGGGAGAGCGCCTGCTTTGCACGCAGGAGGTCAGCGGTTCGATCCCGCTTAGCTCCATTTTAAAATTCATCTTTTATTTTTCTTAAATTAGAAAAATAATCTATTTCATTTTCTGATTTATACCAATAATTAATAATTTCTTTTAAATTTTTTTCTTGAATTCTAAAAAAAATATTTATCTTTTTTTCAAAAATTAAGGTATTATAATTTTTTTGTTTTTTATAATTTTTATTTATAAAATTTAAATAATCTTTAATTAAAATATCTTTTTTAAAAAATTTATGAGAGAAATTTAAGTTAGATAACGTATATTGATGTGAATGAAAAAAAAATGTTTTATTAGGAAGTGTAAAAATATTTTTTAGTGAATGATATAGTTTTTTTGAATCTCCACCATTTAAAGTGTTTCCACATCCTCCAGAAAATAAGATATCTCCACAAAAAAGATATGGATAAATGAAATAAGATATATCATTTTGAGTATGTCCAGGTGTTGGAAAAATTGTAAATATATTTTTAAATATATTAATTTTTTTAATATTAGATATAATTATTTGATTTTTTTTGCATATTTCTTTAATCATTTTTGGTGTAATAATTAAAATTTTTGGATAAAATTGTATAATTTTAAATAAACCATTTATATGATCACTATGTAAATGTGTAATAAAAATAAAAATAGGTTTTAATTTATATTGATTTAATTTGTATATTATTGGATCTGCGAATCCAGGATCAACTATAATACATTTATTTTTTTTATATAATATCCAAACTATGTTATTTTCTAAAATTTTAATACCTTTAATTTGAATCATTTTTTTTACCATTTTATTTATTTAAAATATAACCATAATCTGTTTTTTTTGGGTATTTTGCAGATTTTTTAGCTTGTATATCACATTCTTCATTTTCTTTTTGTCCAGAATGACTTTTAATCCAAAACCATTCAATTTTTATATGTTTTTTAACAATTTTATTTAATCTTTTCCATAAATCAATATTTTTAACTTTTTTTTTATTTTGTTTTAACCAATTATTTTTTTTCCATTTTTTAATCCATGTAGTGATTCCATTTTTTACATATTTACTATCTGTATTAATTTGAATATAAGAAGAAATTTTTATTTTTTCTAAACCGATAATTACACTCATTAGTTCCATTCTATTATTAGTAGTTAATATAAATCCTTTACTAAATTTTTTAATATTATTTTTATATTTTATAATTGTACAAAAACCTCCTTTTCCTGGATTACCTAAACACGAACCATCGGTAAAAATTTTAATAGTTTTTTTCATTTTTTTTTTTTTTAAATTTCACCTTTTTATTTTTATTTTAATATAAATTTTTGTATATGAATACATATAATCGCAAAATTGTTTTAGATACTGAAACTACTGGAATTAATTCTCATGGATCAGTATATTTAAATCATCGTATTATTGAAATTGGAGCGATTGAAATAATTGATCGTCACATCACAAAAAATAATTTTCATGTTTATCTTAATCCTAATCGATTAATAGATAAAGGAGCATATAAAATTCATGGTATATCAAATAAATTTTTATTAGATAAACCTAATTTTTCTGATATTTATGAAAAGTTTATAAAATATATCAAAAATTCTGAATTAATCATTCATAATTCTAAATTTGATTTAAGTTTTTTAAATTATGAATTAAATCTATTAAACAAAAATATTCCAGAAATATTAAATTATTGTACTGTTTTAGATACTTTAAAATTGTCTAGAAAAATTTTCCCTGGAAAAAAAAACAGTTTAGAAGCTTTATGTAAACGTTATAAAATCAATTATCACAGAAAATTACATAGTGCTATTTTAGATGCAAAATTACTAGCTAAAGTATATTTATTAATGACTGCGCATCAACAATCATTTTTTTCTATGAATAATTCTAATAGTTTAATATCTAAAATTAATATTAACTCTATATGCAATCAAAAAGCTATCGTAAAATATGCTAATAAAAAAGAAAATTATATGCATATAAAATATTTAAAAAATATGAAAAGGAAAGGACGTTGTTTATGGATAAAAAATATAAATAAATAAAATATTGTTTTTTAATAAAATTATAGTATAATATTTGGAATAAAATTATTTTAATTGGTGCGGTAGTTCAGTTGGTTAGAATATCGGCCTGTCACGCCGGAGGTCACGGGTTCAAGTCCCGTCCGCACCGAAACATTTATTTATAAAAAATGTATTATATTGTATTTAAATTAATATTAATTATATAATGTTTAAAATATTTAATTTTAAATATAAAATAATTTTTTTTTAAGAATATAAATATTTTTTAATTTTTTATAAAGACTTATTTATAGTTATATTTACATAATATTTAATATAAATTTATAATTATTATTTCTATGAAAAATAAAATTGTTTAAAAATATAAAAAAATATAAAAAATTATTTTTAAAATTATATTTTTTTGTTATTTTTGTAAATTATTATTTTTTATTAAATTAGTATGTATTTAATATTGTTTCAGATTTTATATTATAAATGATAAAATATTTTTTATATTGATTTAGACTATAAAAAATTTTTAGAATTAAAATTATTTTGTATTTTTTTTAAAATTTAATATTTTTAATATTAATATTTAAAATAAGGAAATTATATGAATTTTAAAAAAGAAAATATAAATACAGATATTTTAAAAGAAAGTAAAATGTATTTAAAAAATAAAAATTATATTTCTATTTTAGAATTAAAAAAAAAAAAATTAAAAGAAAAATTATTAGATATAAAAAAAAAAAATCAAGTTTTGCTAAAAAATTTTAATACAAAAATATATAAAAAATTAGAATTAACATATAAATTTTCTTTAGAAAAAATTATTCTTTCTATACTACCTATATTAGATAGTTTAGAAATAGCATGTAAATCTATTCAAAATTATCCAGAATATAAAGAAATATATAAAAAATTGTTAAAAAATAATATTTTTTTTAGAGATATATTATTAAAAAATAATATTAAAATTATTGAAGAAACAAATGTTTTATTTGATCCTTTAATTCATCAAGCAATGTTTTTAAAAAAAACAAAACATTTTAAAAAAAACTATGTAGTAGAAATCATTCAAAAAGGTTATATATTACATAATCGTTTGTTAAGAGCAGCTATGGTTTCTGTATCTACAAATTAAAAAAAATTAAAAAAATTAGTTTTTTATTATTAAAATTAGATCTATTTGTTTTATTAAAATATTTATTAGAATAAATAATATATTTTAAAAACATATATTTCAATTCAGATGTTAATTATTATAAATAAAAAAATTATTTTTCAAATGATCACAAAAAAAAATAAAATAAATATATTATTTAATAAAAAATCAAAGTTTAATTTTTTTATTAAAAAAAAATTTATTGCTGGTATTGTATTACATGGATGGGAAGTAAAATCTATACGTCAAAGGAAAATTGATATTAGTCGTAGTTATGTAGTATTAAATTTCAATGAAATATATTTATTAAATTGTGAAATACAACCTTTACAAAATTCTACTTTTTTTAAATATAATTATATAAAAAAGAATAGAAAAATAAAATTATTACTTCTAAGAAAAGAAATTAATTTAATTTCTCATCAAATAAATAAATATAAATATACTATTATTCCTATTTCTCTTTTTTGGAAAAAATCTTTCTGTAAATTAGAAATTGGTTTAGCTGTAGGAAAAAATTTATATGATAAAAGACAATCTAAAAAAAATAAAACTTTAAAAAGAGAATTATCAAAAAATTTTAAACGTTTTCAATGTTAGTATGTCAAAAATTTTTTAAGATTTTGAAGATGAATATAAACAATCAATATGTCAACCGTTACTGGATGAAAATTGCTTTATTTTTAGCTAAAATTTCTTTTAATAAAGGAGAAATTCCTATTGGTTCAGTATTAATTAGTTCAAATAAAGTTATTGGTATGGGATGGAATAATTCCATTGAAAAAAATGATCCTACAGCACATGCAGAAATTATTGCATTAAGAAATGGAGGAAAATTTTTAAAAAATTATAGATTATTACATACTACTTTATATGTTACATTAGAACCGTGTATTATGTGTTTAGGAGCTATTTTAAATAGCCGAATTCAAACATTAATAATAGGAGCTAGTAGAAAAAATAATTTTAAAAATATTCTTTATGATACAAATTTTATTTATAATTCTAATGGATTTAAAATTAAAATCATAAAGAATATTTTAAAAAATGAATGTTCTAATTTAATTAAACAGTTTTTTATTAATCAAAGATAAAATATTATGCTTCTAAAATTACTATTGCTTGAGCATATTTTTTTTCATCTGTAAAACTAATATGTGATTTTTGAATACCTAATACTTTTTTTTTATATAAAGCATGTTCAAGATAATTTATTCTTAACTGTTTTTTTTTATTATAGTAAATTTCAATATTTTTAAATGATATGCTATTTTTCATTCCTGTTCCCATTGCTTTACATGTTGCTTCTTTAATAACAAAACTTCTTGTTAAGAATTTTATTTTTCTAATACTTTTATTATAAAAAAAAAATTCTTTTTCTGTTAAAATTTTTTTTATAAATTTTTTTTCGTATAAATTAAATATTTTTTTTATTCTTTTAATTCTTAATATATCAATTCCAATGCCTATAATTTTCATTTGATTCTTCTAAATATTACATATTTTATATGTAGTATATTATTTATATTTTTTATGTAATGAATTATTTTTGAATGTTTTTATCCATATAAAAAGATGTACTTTAGTATTTAAAATTTTTTCTAACTTTTTTTTAGATATCATACTACATAATTTTATTTTTTTTCCATTTTTTCCAATAAAAATTTTTTTTTGTCTGCAATATAATACAAAAATTTCAGAATGAATAATTATTTCTTGTCGTATATTTTTTTTAATTGATTTAATTTTTATTTTAGATGAATAAGGTAACTCATCTCCAAAATATCTCATTATTGTTTCTCTTATTATTTCATATATTTGAAATTTTAAAGAATAATTATTATTTTGATTTTTATGAAAAAAATGTTTATGCATAGGGATATTTTTTTTAATAATTTTTTCTAAAACTTTTATATTATCTCCTGTTTTTGATGATACAGGTATGATTTTTATTTGAGAAAATTTTTTATTTAAATATTTTATGAATGGTAATATTATATTTTTTTTTTTAATTTTATCTATTTTGTTTATAACAATTAAATTTGGAATATTTTTTTTATTCATAAAATTTAATAAAACAGTATGATTTTTATCCCAAATTATATTATCAATAACTAAAATTACTAATTTTAAATCTTTTAAAATATCATATTTAAATTTTAAATCTTTAGAAATATGTATATATTTTTTTTTTTTAAATCCTGGTGTATCAATATATATAAATTGATAATTTTTAATTGTTTTAATTCCTAAAATATTTTCTTGAGTCGTGTTTTTTTTTTTAGAAGTTATAGAGACTTTTTTTCCAATTAATTTATTCATTAAACTAGATTTTCCAGAATTTTGATTCCCTATAATTGCTATTTTTCCACAATATTGATTTTTTATTTTTTTCACTCTATTCCTAATTTGATTAAAGCATATTGAGCAGAGTTTTGTTCTGCTTTTCTTCTGCTAGATCCAATTCCAATTAAATTTTCAGAAATATTTAAAATTTTACATTTAACTGTAAATAATTGATTATGTGCTTCTCCATATACTTGTACTACAGTATAAGTAGGTAATGGTAAATGTTTAGATTGCAGATATTCTTGAAGTCTAGTTTTAGAATCTTTTTGTGCATCTCCAGGACTAATTTTTTCTAATCTTTTTTTATACCATTTTAATATTAGTTTTTCTATAGTTTTAATGTTGCTATCTAAAAATACACTTCCAATAATAGCTTCTACAGTATTCGCTAATATGGATTCTCGTCTAAATCCTCCACTTTTAAGTTCTCCTTGCCCAAGTTTTAAATACTCTCCTAATTCAAATTCATGTGCAATTTTTGCTAAAGTATGCCCTCGAACTAATGTTGCACGCATACGGCTCATATCTCCTTCATTTACATCAGGAAAGAATTTATATAAAGCTGTAGCAATTACAAAACTGAGAATAGAATCACCTAAAAATTCTAATCTTTCATTATGATTTATTCCAGAACTTCTATGAGTTAATGCTTGAGTTAAAAGTTCTTTTTTAGTATATACATATCCTATTATTTTTTGTACTTTTTCTGTTTCAGAGTAATCCATGATATACCAATGTTTTTTAAATTAAAAATTAATAATTAAAAATGTAAATTGTTTTTTTTAAAGTTGAAAAATTTTTATTTAACAATTGTTCCAATTCTATAAAATCTTATTCCAGTAGGCCATGCATTTGCATTTTGTTCTAAACTAAACCATACTATACTTACTTTTCCAATAATATTTGATTCAGGAACTAATCCCCAATATCTACTATCAGAACTATTATCTCTATTATCTCCCATGACAAAATAAAATCCTTTTGGAATAATCCAAGTTCCTAATTTTACTGATTTTTGTTTATAATAGAATTTTTCTTGATCCGTATACTTTTTTGATAAAAGAATATTATAATGATTTGCATTATTTATTTCTTCCATTATTACATGATTTTTTAAATCTAAAAGATTTTGTTCTGAAAAATTATTTTTTATAATTTTACTATATGTTACAAGATTCATTAAATATGAATATTTATTATATTTATTATAAATTGCAAGTTGCTTTGTGAAAGGATTATATTTTACTGTATCTCCTGGAATTCCAATAACTCTTTTTACAAAATTTAATTTTTTATTGCAAGGATATTTAAATATTATGATATCACCTCTAAGAGGATGTGTAATCGTAAATAGTATTTTTTGATTAAATGGATTTATTATATTATAAGCAAATTTTTTTACTAAAATATAATCTCCAATAAATAAAGAAGGTAACATTGAAGTAGACGGAATTTGAAAGGGTTCGAATATAAAAGCTCTAAAAATAAATGTAAAAAATAAAATTGGAAAAAAACTACTTATAGAATTTTCTTGTTTACTTTTATAATTATCATATTCTTTTTGTGTTAGATGATTTTTATAATATAAATTTTGAATAACTTGTAATATCCAGATTAAACCTGTAAAAGTCATAAGTAATATAAAAAATGTAGAAAAAATATTATACATTAATGTTTTTCCTTATTAAGAATTTTTGTTTAAATTTAAAATAGAAAAAAATGCTTCTTTTGGTAAATTTATATTTCCAATTTTTTTCATTTTTTTTTTACCTAATTTTTGTTTTTGTAATAATTTTTTTTTTCTTGAAATATCTCCTCCATAACATTTAGATAAGACATTTTTTCTTAATTGTTTTATAGTAGTACGTGCTATAATTTTATTTTTTACTGAAGCTTGTATTGAAATATCAAATTGTTGTCTAGGTATAATGTTTTTCATTTTTTCAATGATTTCTTTACCTTTTTTAAAACATGTTTTTTTATGTGTAATTATAGATAATGCATCAATTTTTTGATTATTAATTAATATATTTAAACATACTAAATTAGATTTTTTAAATTTTTTAAATTTATATTCTAAAGATGCATATCCACTAGAAACAGATTTAATTTGATCAAAAAAATTTAAAACTATTTCAGACATTGGAATATCATAAGTTAAAGATATTTGATGTGTATGGTAAACCATTTTTTTTTGAACGCCTCTTTTTTTTATACATAAAGAGATTATATTTCCAATATATTTTGAAGGCAATAAAATAATACATTCTGCAATTGGTTCTCGTATTTCTTTATATGTTCCTTTTTTAGGAAAGTTAACTGGAGAATTTATATGTAAAATTGCATTATTTTTTATAATTTTTACTTCATAAATTACTGTTGGAGGAGTAGAAATTAAATTTAAATTATATTCTCTTTCTAATCTTTCTTGAATAATTTCCATATGTAAAATTCCAAGAAATCCACATTTAAAACCAAAACCTAAAGCTGAAGAATTTTCTGGTTCATAAAATAATGATGCATCATTTAAGCTAAGTTTTCCTAAAGCATCTCTAAAATTTTCATATTGATTAGAATCAATTGTATATAATCCAGCATATATTTGAGGTTTAATTTTTTTAAAACCAGAAAGAGGATATTTGCAAGGATTATGAAAAGAAGTTAAGGTATCTCCAACTGGTGCAGCTAATATATTTTTAATACCACAAATAATCCATCCTACTTCTCCGCATTTTAATGTTTTTAAAGATATTTGTTTAGGTGTGAATATTCCAAGTTTTTCAACTTTATAATTTTTTTTTGAACTCATTACTTGAATAATAGATCCTTTTTTTAAATATCCATTTTTAATTCTAATTAAAGATACTACGCCTAAATAATTATCAAACCAAGAATCAATTATAATTGCTTGTAATGGTTTTTTTTTATTTCCTATAGGATAAGGAATTTTTTTAACAATTTTTTCTAATAAAAGATCAATACCTAAACCGGTTTTCGCTGAACAAGATATAGAATTTTTAGAAGAAATTCCAATGATATCTTCTATATCTTTTAAAATACGATTAGAATCTGCATGCGGTAAATCAATTTTATTAATTACAGGAATAATTTTTATATTCATATTTAATGCTGTATAACAATTTTCTAATGTTTGAGCTTCTATTCCTTGAGTCGCATCAATAACTAATAAAGCTCCTTCACATGCTGATAAAGAACGTTTAACTTCATAAGAAAAATTGACATGTCCTGGAGTATCTATAAAATTTAAGTAATATTTTTTATTATTTTTTGCTAAATATGTAGTAGTAACTGTTTGAGCCTTAATTGTAATTCCTCTTTCTTTTTCTATATCCATGGTATCTAACATACGTGTAGATATTTCTCTTTTTTTTAAATTTCCACAAATTTGAATTAATCTATCAGCTAAAGTAGATTTTCCATGATCTATGTGTGCAATAATAGAAAAATTTCTTATTCTTTTCATTAATTTTTATATACCAGAAATTATTTTAAATATATGATCATTCAATAGTTTTAAAAATTAAAATTATTATAAATACTTTTTTTTTTATTTTATTATATTATGATCTGTTGATATTATATTATTTAATAATTTAAATATTAATTATATAATAAAATTTTGTTTTTTAAATTTTTTTATTAAAATACTATACCATAGTTAATTATAAGAATAAAAAATTCAGTTAGTTTGAATTTATATAAAAAATTTTAAAAGGTTAATTTTATGACATGTAAAAAAAAAAAAGTTATTGTAGCTATGTCTGGAGGAGTAGATTCTTCTGTTACTGCATGGTTGTTAAAAAAAAAATATCATGTTGAAGGTTTATTTATGAAAAATTGGGAAGAAGAAGATAATTCTGATTATTGTAGTTCAAAACAAGATCTTCAAGATGTTGAGAATGTATGTAAATCTTTAAAAATTTTTTTACATAAAGTAAATTTTTCTTTAGAATATTGGGAATATGTTTTTAAAAATTTTTTATTAGAACATAAAAAAGGAAGAACACCAAATCCAGATATATTATGCAATAAAAAGATTAAATTTAAAATTTTTTTTAAATTTGCAATAGAATATTTGAATGCTGATTATATATCTACTGGGCATTATGCTATAAATTTCTTTAAAGATCAAAGTTATTTTTTATTAAAAGGAAGAGATAAAACTAAAGATCAAAGTTATTTTTTATATACATTAAAACAAAAACAATTAAAGAGAATATTATTTCCTTTAGGTTATTTAAAAAAAAAAAAAGTAAGAAAAATTGCAAAACAAATAAATTTGAAAGTTTATAATAAAAAAGATTCTGTAGGTATTTGTTTTATTCAACCTAAGTTCTATAAAAAATTTTTAAATAAATATTTATCTTCTAAACCTGGATTAATTTTAACTGTTAAAAAAAAGATTATAGGTAAGCATAATGGATTATTTTATTATACTTTAGGACAAAGAAAAGGATTGAATATAGGAGGATTAAAAAAATATAATAATAATCCGTGGTATGTTGTAGAAAAAGATCTTACTAATAATTTTTTAATTGTAGCTCAAGGTTTAAAGAATAAATATTTATTATCTACAGGATTAATTCTTAAAAAAATACATTGGATTAATAAAAAAAATATTATTTTTCCTTTAAAATGTAAAATTAAAACAAGATATTCTCAAATTGAAAATAATTGTATAATTAAAAAAAAAAAAAAATATATTAAAGTAATTTTTTTAAATCCAATTTCTTCTATAACTCCTGGACAATCTGCTGTTTTTTATTTAAAAAATATTTGTTTAGGCGGAGGAATCATTCAAGATAAAATTCCATTAATTAAAAATTTTTCTAAATTAAATATTTTTAAATATTAATAAAATTTTTTATTATTGAAAAGGAAAATAAATTTTGAAATATATTAGTTTAAAAAATATTTCACCTATAGATGGTCGATATAAAAATTTTACTAAAAATTTAAGAGATATATTTAGTGAATATGGATTTATTAAATATAGATTAATAGTTGAAATTTGTTGGTTGAAATATTTATCTAAAATTCCAGAAATTAAAGAATTACATCCATTTAATGATAAAATTAATAATTTTTTAAATATGATTATTGATCAATTTAGCGTAAAAGATGCTTATGAAATAAAAAAAATTGAAAAATGGACAAATCATGATTTAAAAGCTATTATTTTTTTTCTAAATAAAAAGCTTTCTTTAATTAAAAATACAGATAATATGATTGAATTTATTCATTTTGGATGCACTTCTGAAGATATTAATAATATAGCTTATGCTTTAATGCTCAAAAATGCTAAAAAAAAATATATTTTAAGATATTGGGAAAAATTAATTTTTTATATGGATTCTATGTCAATAAAATATAGTAAGTCTGTAATTTTATCTAGAACTCATGGACAATCTGCTACTCCATCTACAATGGGGAAAGAAATTTCTAATTTTTCTTATAGATTAAAAAGACAGTTCAATCAATTTAAAAAAATTAAAATTTTAGGAAAATTTAATGGCGCTGTAGGAAATTACAATGCTTTATTAATAGCATACCCATATTTAAATTGGGAAAAAATTAATAAAAATTTTGTACATTCTTTTAATATTTCTTGGAATCCTTACACTACTCAAATAGAACCACATGATTATTTATCAGAATTTTTTTCTTGTATTTTTAGATTTAACACTATTTTAATCGATTTTAATAGAGATATGTGGGGGTATATTTCTTTAAATTATTTTACACAAAAAATAAAATTTAATGAAACAGGATCTTCCACTATGCCTCATAAAGTTAATCCAATATATTTTGAAAATTCTGAAGGCAATTTAGGGATTTCTAACGCTTTAATACAACATATTTCATTTAAATTACCTATTTCTAGATGGCAAAGAGATTTAAGTGATTCTACTGTTTTAAGAAATTTAGGAAGTATTATATCATATTCTATAATTAGTTATCGTTTTATTTTATTAGGAATAAAAAGAATAAAAATTAATAAAAAATATATTCATCATGATTTAAAAAAAAATTATGAAATATTATTAGAACCTTTACAAATTATAATGCGTAAAATGGGAATTAAAAATTCATATGAAAAAATTAAAAATTTATTTAGAGGAAAAAAAATTAATTCTAAAATTATAAAAAAATTTATTGATGAATTAAATATTTCTAATTCTGAAAAAAAAAAATTATATAACTTAACTCCTTTGAATTATATAGGAAAATCTTCTGATCTTGCAAAAAAAATTTCTTTTTATAAATACTAATTTTTTAAAACATAATTAATTTTTTTAAAAGGTTTAACAATGGGAATTTTATTAAATAAAAAAATTTTAATTATAGGTTTACATAATAAATACTCTATAGCATATGGTATTTCTAAAATTATTTATGATCAAGGTGCGCAATTAGCATTTACATATAAAAATGAGAAATATAAAAATCGGATTAAATACATAGCTAAAAAATTTAATTCGAATATTATTTTAAAATGTGATATGCGAAAAGATTCTAATATTAAAAATTTATTTTTAAAATTAAAAAAAATATGGTCGAATTTTGATGGTTTTGTACATTCTATAGCATATTTAAAAAAAAAATATTTACAAAAGAATTATATAAATTCAATTAACTCAAAAGCTTTTCAAAAATCGCATTATATTACTTCATATAGTTTTTCAGCAATAACAAAATATTGTCAATTTATGTTAAATAATTATTCTTCTTTATTGACTATATCTTATATTGGTTCTAGAAAATTTATTCCATATTATAATTTTATGGGATTAGCTAAAGCTTCTTTAGAAGCTAACGTAAGATATTTAGCAGGTTCTTTAGGTCCAAAAATTAGAGTTAATGCGATTTCTGCAGGTCCGGTAAAAACAGTTTCTTCATATAGTTTAAAAAGTTTTAAAAAAATGTATTCTATAAATAAGAATTTTTCTCCAATAAAAAGAAATGTATCTATTACAGATATAGGAAATGCAGCAGCATTTTTAATCAGTAATTTATCTTCTGGAATTACAGGTCAAATTATATATGTAGATGGAGGATTTAACATAGTAGGATTATTTTAATTTTTTTTAAATTTACAATGTTTTAATTTCGTTTGGTCTTTTATTAAAATCATAGTATATTAATTTCATGTATTTTATGTTTAAAATATTAAAATTTATATAAATAAATTCTTTTATATAAATTTTTTAAATATTTTAATGTAATATTTTAGGTTAAATTATAATGTTTTATAATAATAGTATATTAATACAATTAAAAAAAAAATTTAAAAAAAAAATACTTAGAGTTGAAGGAATTGTAAAAAAATCTGAAAAAGGTTTTGGATTTTTAGAAACAGATTCAAAAAATAGTTATTTTATTCCTCCAAAAAAAATAAAAAAAGTAATGCATGGAGATAAAATAGTTGCTAGAATAGGATTTTCTAAAAATCGAGAAATAGTCGTTCCAGAAAAACTTATAGATTCTTTTTTAAAAATTTTTATAGGTAGACTTCAAAAAATTAACAAGCAACTTTTTATTATACCAAATTACACATTTTTAAAAGAGTATATTCCATGCACGTTTTTAATAGATAAAATTTCTGAATTTAAATCAGGAGATTGGTTTATAGCGAAATTAACTAAACATAAGTTAAACAATGATTTTTTTCATGCTGAATTAATTGAATTTATTGCAAAAAAAGAAGATCCATTTACGCCATGGTGGATAACTTTATCTAAGTATAATTTAAAAAAAACAGAACCAAAAATTAATATAGAGAATATTTCATTTCTTGATTCTAAAAAAAGATTAGATTTAACAGATCTATCTTTTATTACTATAGATAATAATAATACTAAAGATATTGATGATGCTTTATTTATTCAAAAAATTAATGATAATTTTGAATTAATAGTAGCTATATCTGATACTACATCTTTTGTTCACATTAAAAGTAAATTAGATATTATTGCTTCAAAAAGAGCTTTTACTAATTATTTGCCTGGATTTAATATTCCTATGTTGCCAAGAATCTTATCGGAAGATTTATGTTCATTAAAACCAAATAAAAAACGTCCAGTATTAGCATGTAAAATGATTATTTCTCAAAAAGGAAAAATACAAAAAAACAGTAATTTTTTTTTAGCATGGATTCGATCTAAAGAAAAATTATCATATAAAAATGTTTCAAATTGGTTAGAAAAAAAAAGTAATTGGACGCCATCGACAGAAAATATTAAAAAACAATTGAAGTTTTTAAAAAAATTATGTATTTCTAGAATCAAATGGAGAGAAAAATATGCTTTAATTTTTCCGGAACGATTAGAATATAAATTTCATTTGTCTGCTAATGGTGAAGTATTAAAAATTTCTAATGATAAAAGAAGAATTGCCCATAAAATAGTAGAAGAATGCATGATATCTGCTAATTTAACTGCAGCAGATATTTTATCTAAAAAAGTTGGTTTCGGATTATATAATAATCATTCTGGTTTTGATATATATAGTGCTCAACAAATTTCATTATTACTTAAAAAAAATAATATTTTTATTACTTCAAAAGAAATATTAACTTTAAAAGGTTTTTGTACTTTATATAAAATTTTAAGAAAAAAAAAATATAAATATTTAAATAATAGAATTAGAAAATTTCAGTCTTTTAGTGAATTTAGTTTAATTCCTAACCCTCATTATGCTTTAGGATTTAAAAGATATGCTACATGGACTTCACCGATTAGAAAATATGGTGATATTATTAATCATAGATTTTTAAAATCAATGATCTTAGATGAAAAACCTGTCATAATACATAAAAATATTTTAAAAAAAATATCTGATCAAAAAAGAAAACATAGATTGTCAGAAAGAGAAATAGAAGATTTATTATATATTCAATATTTTACAAAAAATAATTTTAAAAATGAAGTATTAAAGTCAGAGATAGTAGATATTTTAAGAGGTGGAATTCGTGCAAAATTATTAGATATAGGTGCAAATATTTTTATTCCTAATTTATTTATTCATAATATACGTTCAGAATTAGATTTAAATTTAGAAGATGGATTAATTAGTATTAAAAAAAAAATATTATACAAAATATCAGACATTATTTATGTCAAAATTGTAGATGTTAAAGTTGATACAAAAAGTATTATAGCAAAAATAATTTCAAATTAATTAAATAAATTTAATTATATAAATCTTAATCAAAATATGAGGAAAATATGTGAATATATTAAATTTTGATTGTACAATTTACATAAAATTTTTTATTAGTTTATTTATATTAATTAATCCTATAGGTATGATACCAATTTTTTCTAGTATGACAAATAATTTTTCTTTTAAAGAGAAAAATAGAATTAATTTAATAGCGAATTTTTCTGCATTCATAATTTTATTTATATCTTTATGTTTTGGTCATAATATTTTAAAAATTTTTGGAATTTCTATGTCATCTGTTAAAATTTCTGGAGGTTTGTTAATTTTAACTGTAGCTTTTTCTATGATGAATAATCAAAATACTACTGTGTATTCAAAAAAAAAATATATACAAAAAAAAAATATAAAAATGCAAAATATTGGTGTCATACCTCTAGCTATGCCTTTGATTGCAGGTCCTGGTGCTATTAGTGCAACAATAATTTGGAGTACACAAAATCCTAGTATAATAAATATTATTTTGTGTAGTATAGTAATTTTTATATTTTTTTTATTTTGTTATATTATTTTTCGAATATCTCCTTTTTTTATGTATTTTTTAGGAAAAAATGGTATGGAAATTATTACTAAAGTAATGGGTTTATTACTTATGTCTTTGGGAATAGAGTTAATTACTTCTGGTATAGAAATTATTTTTATTAAAAATTTTTCTTGTATTTAAAAAATACTGTTTAATTTTTTATGAAATTATTTTAATCTATATAATATTAAAATCATTTAATGTAATTTATTATATTTATGAAAAAAATTTATATTCGAAATTTAAAAAAAACTGATTGGAGCGTTACTTCTAGTGCTATGCATTTATTTACAAATTCTAGATCTCAAAAGACATTAGATGAATTATGGTTTACAGAACATAATTCAATTTTTACTACAGGTATTTTAGAAAAAAATAAAAATATTATTAAACGAATAAACAATATTCCAGTTATACAATGTAATAGAGGAGGTAAAATAACTTATCATGGTCCAGGACAACAATTAGTTTATATGTTAATAAATTTAAAATTAAAAAAAATTAATATTAAAAAATTTCTTTTCTTAATTGAAAAAGTTGTAATTCATACATTAAAGAAATTTCAGATTACGGCATATACTATAAAAGATTCTCCTGGTGTATATATTAATAAAAAAAAATTTTGTTTTATAGGATTACGCATTAAAAATCATTGTTCTTTATATGGAATTTCTTATAATATAAATGTTGATTTAAATTTATATAAACATATTAATCCTTGTGGAAATAAATTTATTAAAGTTTTAAATCTAATAGATATTATTCCTACAATTACAATGAATATTTTTCGAAAACAATTTATTCAAACATTTTTGAATATTTTTAAATATCAAGAAAAATATAAATCTTCATATAATATTTTTAATAAAATATATATAAATTAATATTTTTATTAAATTAATTATTTATATAAATATATTTTTTTTAAAAATCTTTAATTATTTTACTTTAAAAATAAAATTTAATTGAGATTGATTACATATGTTAAAAAAACCGAATTGGATTAAAATTAAACTTCCTAATAATTTTAGTAATGTTAAAAATTTTAAAAAAATATTAAGACAAAGATCTTTAAAAACAGTATGTGAAGAAGCTCAATGTCCAAATTTAAATGAATGTTTTAATAACGGAACTGCTACATTTATGATTTTAGGATCTATTTGTACACGTAAATGTCCTTTTTGTGCAGTAAAAAAAGGACAACCAAAATATTTAGATCAAAATGAACCTAAAAATTTAGCAAAAGTAATTCATCATATGAATTTAAATTATGTTGTGATTACTTCTGTAAATCGTGATGATTTAAAAGATGGTGGAGCTTTACATTTTTCTAAATGTATTAAAGAAATTAGAAAAATTAAAAATATTAAGATTGAAATATTAGTTCCAGATTTTAGAAAAAAAGAAAATTTAGCATTAAAATTAATTGAAAAAAATTTGCCTGATATTTTTAATCATAATTTAGAAAATGTTCCGAGATTATATAAAAATATTCGTCCAGGTGCTAATTATAAAAATTCTTTAAATTTATTAAATAAATTTCATAAAAAATTTCCTCATATTCCTACAAAATCTGGGTTAATGGTTGGATTAGGTGAAAAAAAATATGAAATATTTCAAGTTATACAAGATTTATATGATAATGGAGTATCTATGTTAACTATTGGACAATATTTACAACCAAGTAGATTACATGTATCTGTAAAAAAATATTTAAATCTAGAAGAATTTAAAGAAATAAAAAAACAAGCTTTTTTAATTGGATTTAAGTATGTTTTTTGTGGACCGCTAGTTCGATCATCATATCATGCTTTTTCACAATATAAGACAATAAAAAAATAATTATTTACAATTAAATATATAATTTTCAATTTTAAATTAGAGGATAATAGGTGTTATATCAAAGTTTAAAAAAAATATATACAACAAAAATAATAATTGCTTTAGATTATTCTAGTAAAAAAAAAGCATTAAGTTTAATAAAAAATTTAAATCCAAAATTTTATAGATTAAAAATTGGAAAAGAAATGTTTTTTTTATTTGGTATAAATTTTTTAAAAAAAATTATAAATTTAGGTTTTAAAATTTTTTTAGATTTAAAATTAAATGATATTCCTAATACTGTTTTTAAAGCTATTAAATCTTTTTCTCATTTAAAATTATGGATGATTAGTATTCATGCATCTGGTGGAAGAGATATGATGATAGCTGCAAAATCAGCAATTAAATATTTTAAAAAACCTCCTTTATTAATTTCTGTAACAGTTTTAAGTAGTTTTTCAACTAAAAATTTATGCGATATAGGAATATATTCTTCTATTAATAAACAGATTTTATTGTTATCAAAGCTATCTAAAGAAATGGGTTTAGATGGTGTAGTATGCCCTGGAAGTGCTGTAAAAAATATAAAAAATTTTTTAGGAAAAAATTTTAAAATTATTACTCCAGGAATTAGAATGTTAGATAATAATTTTCATGATCAAAAAAATGTAATTACTCCAGAACAAGCAGTAAAACTTAAAATAGATTATATTGTTTTAGGTAGAATAATTACTTTGTCAAAAAATCCAATAAATGATTTAAAAAATATTTTTTTATTAACAAATAATAAAAAAAATATTTTTGAATATTAATCAAAATATTACATTAACATTTTTAAAATTATAGAGATTTCATGAGATTAAAAAAAGTTGCAGAATCTATATTACCTACACGATGGGGAAATTTTTTAATCGTTGCTTTTAAAGAAGAAAATACAAAAATTAAAACAAATAATCATCTAGCTTTAATTTATGGTGATATATATTTTCCAAACAAAAAAATTTTAGTTAGAATTCATTCAGAATGTTTAACTGGAGATTCATTATTTAGTTTACGTTGTGATTGTGGAATACAGTTGAAAACTGCACTAAAAATAATATCTCAAGAAGGTTCTGGAATTTTAATATATCATCGACAAGAAGGTAGAAATATTGGATTAATTAATAAAATTAAAGCGTATGCTTTGCAAGATATGGGATTAGATACTGTTGAAGCAAATCATAAATTAGGTTTTTCAGCTGATGAAAGAGATTTTAAAATTTGTGCAGATATTTTAAAATTATTAAATATTAAAAAAATACGTTTATTAACTAATAATCCTAAAAAAGTTAAAATATTAAGTAAAACTGGTATTAATATTCAAGAAAGAGTTTCTTTAATTGTTGGTTTAAATAAAAAAAATAAATTTTATGTACATACAAAAAAAAATAAAATGGGCCATCTTTTTTAAAAAATAATTAATATTTTGATAAATTTTTGCATAAATATTAAAAATACTAAAAAAATATATAATATATTTAAAATATTTTTATTTATTACATATTTGAAATATAAAATATATTAATTATATTTTTCAAAAATTATTATTTTTATGTAAAATTTTTCTAGGTTTTCCTTTTTTATCTATAGCCACATAAATAAATTTTCCATGTGTAGCTAAATATTCTTGTTTAATAGGTTTAGAATATAATCTTTTTACCCAAATTTCTATTTTAATTTTCATAGAACTATTTCCTATTTTAATACATTGACCATAGCAATTAATAATATCTCCTATAGATATAGGATGAATAAAAGAAATTTTTTTGGCTTGTACTGTGACTACTCTTCCTAAAGATATTTGTTTAGCTAAAATAGCTCCTCCCATATCCATTTGTGACATGACCCAACCTCCAAAAATATTTCCATTAGCATTAGTATGATTAGGCATAGCTAAAGTTTTTAAAAGCATATTATTTTTATTTTTAATATTTTGATTTATTTTTTTTTTTTTCATTTTTTTTTATTTGAACATTTTGAAATATTATAAGTTATAAAAAAATATATTATATAGAATTAAAATTTTTAAATAAATAAACTGTATAGATTTTAAAAGTAAAAATTTAATTAACAATATAAAAAATTTATACTTTTCATTATATATTTTTTTTAAATAAAATATATAATTATTTTAAATTAGTAGATTTTTTAAAAAATACGCATAATTTTTTAATTTTTTTAAGCATTTCATTTGTATTATTTAAATATTTTTCTATTAAAAAAATTATTTCTGAACCACATATAATTCCTGAAATTCCAGATTTAAATATTAATTTCATATTAGTATATTTATTTATTCCAAAACCATTTAAAATTGGAGCTGATTTATTTTTTATTAATTTATCAACTATTTTAAAATTAATTTTATTATTTTTTTTGTGAAGTCCTGTTACTCCAGTTCTAGACACTAAATATACATAATCTTGACTATATTTAGATATTTTTTTGATTAATATATTGTTAGCATTAGGAGGACATATATAAATTGAAGATATTTTATTTAATAAAGCATATTTACGAAATTCATATGATTCTTCTATAGGAACATCAGGAATTAATACTGAATCTATTCCAGATTTATAGCAATAATAATAAAATTTTTTAATTCCAAAATTAAAAATTAAATTTGCATATATTAATAAACCGATAGGTAATTTTTTATTTTTTTTACGTATTTTTTTTATAATTTTAAAAAATTTTTTTATATGAATTTTATTTTTTAAAGCGCGTTGATTAGATTTTTGTATTATAGGTCCATCTGATAAAGGATCTGAAAATGGTATACCAATTTCTATAGCATCTACTCCAGAAGATATAACAGTTTTAATAATATTTATAGATTGTTTTAGATTAGGATCACCTAAAACTAAAAATGGAATAAAAATTTTTTGTTGAATATTTTTATTATCAAACATAATTTTATATCGATTCATTAAATTTCCTTAATAGTGTAATTATTTTTTTTTAAAAATTTATTAACAGTTTCAATATCTTTATCTCCTCTTCCTGATAAATTTACAATAAAAGTTTGTTTTTTATTTTTGTTTTGATTCATTAATTTTAATGCATATGATAAAGCATGAGATGCTTCTAAAGCTGGAATAATACCTTCTTTTATTGATAATAATAAAAAAGCTTTAACAGCATCTATATCTAATATAGAAACATATTTTACTATTTTTGTTTCTTTTAACCATGCATGTTCTGGACCTACTGAAGGAAAATTTAATCCAGAAGAAATTGACCATGATTTTTGAATTTGTCCTTCTTTAGATTGTAAAATTAAAGATTTCATTCCAAAATAAATACCTTTAGTACCTTGAGTTAATGATGCACTATGTTTTTTTGTTTGCAGACCTTTTCCAGCTGCTTCTACTCCAATTAAAGATATAGATTTATATTTCATAAATGATTTAAATATCCCAATAGCATTTGATCCTCCTCCTATACAGGCTATTACTGCATTTGGAAGTTTTTTTTCTTTTAATAAAATTTGTTTAATAGTTTCTTGACCTATTATTTTTTGAAAATATTTTACTATTTTTGGATAAGGATGAGGTCCTGCTACAGTTCCTAACATATAATATGTTGTATCATAGTTTTCTGACCAATCTCTCATAGCTTCATTACATGCATCTTTTAATGTACCATTTCCAGAATGTACAGGAATGACTTTTGCACCCATTAATTTCATGCGTAAAACATTTGAATATTGACGTTGAATATCTTTTTTTCCCATATAGATTTTACATTTTAAATTCAATCTAGCACATACAATGGCTGATGCGACTCCATGTTGTCCTGCTCCTGTTTCTGCAATAATTTTTTTTTTTTTCATCTTTTTAGCTAATAATGCTTGTCCTAAAACTTGATTAGTTTTATGTGCTCCTCCATGTAATAAATCTTCTCTTTTTAAATAAATTTTAGTTTTTGTTCCTTTAGTAATGTTTTTACATAATGTTAATGGAGTAGGTCGTCCTGCAAAATTTTTAAGTAATTCAGAAAATTTTTTTTTAAATTTAGTACTTTTTTTTGCTTGAAGAAAATATTTTTCTAATTGATTTAATGCAGGAATAAGTATTTCTGGAACAAATTTTCCTCCAAATTTTCCGAAATATGAATTATTTTTTTTCATTTTTTTTTTTTTCCTTGTATGACAAAATATCTGATTGTATGAAATATTTTTTTTATTTTTTTTTTATCTTTGATCCCTATATTTTTTTCTAATCCAGAATTTAAATCTAAACCAAAACAATTTAATTGCAATGCTTTTTGAATATTTTTTGTATTTAAACCACCTGATAAGATAATTTTTTTTAAATTTTTATTTTTTAAGATGTTCCAATTAAAACTTTTTCCACTACCTGGATTGATATTATCAAATAAATATTTATGAACATTTGAAAGTTTTTTATAGAAATATATATTTTGATTTATTCCTATAGATTTCCATATTTTTATTTTATATCCTAAATTTTTTCTAAGTTTTTTTATGTATTCTTCATTTTCTGTTCCATGTAATTGTATTATTTTTAAATTTAATAATGAAATTTTTTCAATAATTTTATTAATATTTTGATTTTGAAATACTCCTACAAATTTCAAGTTTTTAATACAAATAATTTTCTTTGCTTTTTGGATATTTATTTTTCTTAATGAGTTTTTACAAAAAATTAATCCACCATATATTGCTCCATATTTTTCTGAAATTTTTGCATCTTTTGCACGTGTTAAACCGCAGATTTTATTATGTCCGAAAATAATTTTTTTAACTGCTATATTTAAATTTTTTTTTTTCATTAAACTAGAACCTATTAAAAATCCGTCAACAATAGAAGATAATTTTCTAATTTGAGAATTTTTATAAAATCCAGATTCACTTATTATAATTGATTTTTTATGAATTAAAGGAGCTAGATTATAAGTATTATTTATATCAATTGAAAGATTTTTTAAATTACGATTATTAATTCCGATTACTTGAGCTTTTAATAAAATCGCTCTTTTTAATTCTTCTATATTATTTATTTCTGTTAAAATACCTAAATTCATTTTTTTGCATAAATTTGATAAAAAATTATATTGATTATCATTTAAAATAGATAACATTAATAAGACTGCATCTGCTTGATAATATCTAGCTAAATATATTTGATATGGATCAAAAATAAAATCTTTACATAAAATTGGTTGCGATACTTGATTCCTAACAATAGGAATATTTTTTATATTTCCATGAAAATAATTACTTTCTGTGATAACTGAAATAACATTAGCATATTTTTTATAAATAGAAGATATTTTATTTAAATTAAAATTTTTATTAATTATACCTAATGAAGGTGAAGATTTTTTACATTCTAAAATAAAAGAAGGTTTATTTATTTTTAAAGATTTAATAAAATTTCTAGTTTGTATAGAAATTTTTTTTTTTAAATCTTTTAGTGGTTTTTGAATTTTTTGATTTGAAATCCATTTTTTTTTATTTATTAAAATTTTTTCAAGAATATTTTGAATCATGTTTTTCCTATTTTAGAGATATTTTTTATAAAATTATAAATTTTACCACTGTGAATAATTTTTAAAATATTTGTAGTATTTTTTTTTAAATTTTTTTCTCCAAAAATTTTTAATAAAATGGCTGTATTAATTGCTATTAATTCATTTTCTTCATTTGATCCTTGACCTTTAAAAATTTTTTTTAAAATTTTAAAGTTATCTTGTAAAGATCTTTTTCTAATATCTTTTTTTATTCTCCATGTTAAACCAAAATCTATAGGAGTATATGTTTTAGAATTAATTTTTTGATTTTTAATTTCAATTAAGTAAGTTGGTTTATATAAAGTTGCTTCATCCGTTTTATCACTGTTAATTAAAAATATTTTTTTATATTTCATTTTCTTTATTATTTTTGCCATAAAAAACATAATATCTTTACTATATGTTCCAATTACTGCTAATTTTGGTCGAGAAGGATTTAAAAGAGGACCGGCAATATTAAAAAAAGTTCTGATTTTTAATTCAGATCGAACTTGATGTACATTTCTAAATATAGGATTATATTTTTGTGCATTCAAAAAACAAATATTAAATTTTTTAAACATTTTTTGTGATAATTTTGTAGACATTTGTGTATCAATATTAAAACATTTAAGTATGTTAGAAGATCCAGAACTACTAGTGATACTTTCGTTACAATGTTTAATAATTTTGAATCCTAATAATGCTGCAATGAAAGCACTAGATGTAGAAATATTAATTCCGTTACTTGAATCTCCACCTGTACCTGCTATATCAGAATATTTGCATTTTGGAGAAGTAAATTTTTTAGTTAATTTCCAAGATGCTTGTATTAATCCTAATATTTCTCTTTTTTTAATTCCTTTTATTTTGATAGAGGTTATAATACTAGAAATTTGTGATTGATTAAGCTTTTTTTTTCCAATTGAAAGCATTAATTTATACATTTCTTTGACTTGAAGATTTTTAGAACATAGTAATTTATTTAAAATTTTTTTCATTGTGTTTTTTATATTTATTTATTGAATTAATATTTTTTTTAAAATATACATAATTTTTTTATTTTATATGAAAAAATATAAAAATAATTTATTTAATAATTTAATTATAAAATTTATATAAAAATTATTTTTTTAGTATAATGATTTTATTTCTTTTAAAATTAATGAAAGAATTTTAGAATTATTTGCAATAATTACTGTTTTATTATTGTAATCAAATCCACCTTTATAATCACTAATTATTCCTCCTGTTTCTTTGACATGTAAAATTCCTGAATAATAATTTTTCATTTGAAAATTTTGTTCAATTATGCAATCAATTTTTCCATTAGCCAAATATACTAAATCTAAAGGTATTAAACTAGTACTTCTAAAAGAAATTCCTTTTTTAAAAATTTTTTTTAAAACGTTATAAAAAATATTATTTTTAAATAACATATAATTAATTTTTGCAGAAACAAAAATTTTTTTTAGTGCATATGTTTGTGAAGATCGCATTCTATGACCATTAATTTGTGCTCCATGACCGTTTACTGCTGTAAATAATTCATTTTTTAATGGATCATATATTACTGAAGAATGTATTTTTTTTTTTATAAAAATTGTTATTGAAATACAAAAATTTGGAAATCTTTTTTTAAAGTTTTTTTTTCCATGAATAAGATTAACAATCCATGTTGGATTTTTAAATTTTCGTAATTTTAAATTATTGTAGTTAAATAATATATGATGCTGAAAATATGATTTTTTTATTAAGTTTATAATAACATTTTTTGTTTTATAAATTTCTTTTTGCAAAATATCTTCATTTTTTAAGTAATTAAATGTACTTTTGTCATACGCTTGAATAATATTATTACCTCCTTTTATAGCTGCTTGAACGGCTATATTTAATATAGGATGCATTTTTTTTCCCTATGTTTGATAAAATTAAAAAAATATTATTTGATAATATAAAAGTCGTTATATAATAATGAAATTATTAAATTAAAGTTTTTTCATAATTTTATTTACTTTTGTATTTCTTATATAAAAATATCTATATAATTTAATTGTATCAAGTTTTTTATGTTATTTATTTTTTTTCTAAAATATATTAAAAAATATATTTTTTAGTATTAATTTTTTATACAAGAGATTATATATTATGATTAAAAAAATACGATTAATAAGAGGAATGCATGATTATCTTCCTGAAGAATTATATTTTTGGGAATATACTGAAAATATTTTAAAAAAAATATTTAAAAATTATGGCTATAACGAAATTAGATTACCAATATTAGAAAATACTCAATTATTTAAGAAATCTATTGGAGAGGTTACTGATATTATAGAAAAAGAAATGTATACATTTCTTGATCGTAAAAAACAAAGTATTACATTACGTCCGGAAGCTACAGCTAGTTGTGCAAGAGCTGTTTTAGAAAACAATCTTTTAAAAAATATTCATCAAAGATTTTGGTATTTTGGACCAATGTTTAGATATGAAAGACCTCAAAAAGGACGTTATAGACAATTTTATCAATTTGGTTGCGAAGTTTATGGTTTAAGTGATCCTTCTATAGATTTAGAATTAATTATACTTTTATACCGTTGTTGGAAAAATTTGAAAATAAATAAAAAAGTTTTTTTAGAAATAAATTCTATTGGAAGTATTCAATCTCGTGAAAAATATAAAATTGATTTGATAACTTTTTTAAAATCTAATATAAACTCTTTAGATGTAGAGTCTAAAAATAGATTATATACTAATCCTTTACGAATTTTAGATAGTAAAAATTTAAATGTACAAAATTTATTGAAAAATGCTCCAAGTTTATTAGATTATATCGATAATAATTCTAAAAATCATTTTCAAAATTTATGTTTTTTAATAAAAGAAATGAAAATTCCTTTTGTAGTAAATAAAAATTTAATTAGAGGATTAGATTATTATAATAGTATTGTATTTGAATGGAAATATAAAAGTAAAAAATTAGGTTTACAGAATACTATTTGTGCTGGAGGACGTTATGATAATTTAATTAATATTTTAGGAGGTCCATCTACACCTGCGTTAGGATTTGCAATTGGTATGGAGCGTTTAATATATGTTTTAAAACAAAATAAAAAAAAGATAAATACAAATTTAATCAATGATGTTTATATAATTTCTAATATACAAGAGAATAAGATTTTATGTATTAAATATGCAGAAAAAATTAGAAATTTTTTTAATAAATTAAAAATTATTCAAGATTTTAATCTGGGATCTATTAAAAAAAAAATAATTCGAGCAAAAAAATTTCAATCAAAGGTTATTATAATTATAAATAAATATACATTAATTAATAATGTAATTGAAATTCGATATTTTCATACTAATAAAGTAAAAATAGTACATATAAAAAAAATTATTCAAATATTAGAAAAATTTTTCAATAAAAATTAATATATTTAAATTTGATTAAAAATTTTTAACATATAAAAAATAAGGATTTAAAAAATGTATTTTCATCAAAATAAAAATTTTAAACATGATAAAAAATTATGGAATTTAATATATAAAGAAAGTCAAAGACAAAATGAAAATATTACTTTAATAGCTTCAGAAAATTATGTTACTTCAGAAATAATGCAAGCTCAAGGTTCTATTTTAACAAATAAATATGCTGAAGGATATCCAGATCATCGTTATTATGGAGGATGCAAATATGTAGATAAAATAGAAAAATTAGCAATTTATAGAGCTAAAAAATTATTTAAAGCTAATTACGCAAATGTACAACCTCATTCTGGTTCTCAAGCAAATTTTGCTGTTTATAATGCTCTTTTGAAACCAGGAGACTTGATTTTAGGAATGAATTTAACTGATGGAGGTCATTTAACACATGGATCTTCAGTAAATTTTTCTGGAAAAATATATAAATCTATATCTTATAAATTAAATAAATTTGAAAAAATTGATTATTCAAATATAAAATTTTTAGCAAAAAAATATCAACCTAAAGCGATTATTGGTGGTTTTTCTTCTTATTCAGGAAAATGTAATTGGAAAAAAATGAGAAAAATAGCTGATGAAATTCAAGCTTATTTAATTGTAGACATTGCTCATGTTGCTGGATTGATCGCTACTAAATTATATCCAAGTCCTATAAATTATGCACATGTAGTTACTACTACTACACATAAAACACTTTCTGGGCCACGAGGAGGTTTAATATTATCTAATGAAAATGATATTTTATTATATAAAAAATTAGATAAATCAATTTTTCCGGGATCTCAAGGTGGTCCATTAATGCATGTTATAGCAGCTAAAGCTATTGCATTTAAAAATGCTATGAGTCGATCTTTTAAAAAATATCAAAAACAAATTTTAAAAAATGCAAAAGTAATGTCAAAATATTTTTTAAAAAAAAATTTTGAGATAATTTCTAATGGAACGCATAATCATTTATTTATTTTAAATCTTACTAAAAAAAATATTACAGGAAAAGATGCAGAAAATTTTTTAAGTTTATCAAATATTATAGTAAATAAAAATACTATACCAAATGATTTAAAAAATCCTTTTATTACTTCAGGTATTCGTATTGGAACTCCAGCTATTACAAATCGAGGAATAAAAGAATCAGAATCAGAAGAAATTGCTTATTTCATTACAATATTATTAAATAATTTTAAAAATTATAATATAAGTACTAAAATTCAAAAAAATATATTAAAAATTTGTCAGACATATCCAATTTATTTGTAATTTTTGAATATTAAATAAATAATATATTTAATTTAAGATTTTTAAAATTAATTTTATTATTTTTTAAAAATTTTACTTCTCCAATAAATGGTATATTTAATTTTTTTTTTAAATATGTAATATATTCTTGATAATATATTTCTTTTTTTTTATAAATATGATTTGCAATCCATCCTAAACATTTTAATTTAGAATTTATAATAGCATTTTTGGTTAAAATAGCATGATTTATACATCCCATTTTAATAGCAACAACAATTAATACTGGTAATTTTTCTAAAATTACCCAATCTGAAAATTTTTTCTTATTAGATAAAGGAGTATGCCATCCTCCTGCTCCTTCTATTAAGATCCAATTTGAATCTTTAGAAATTTTTTTTAATCCATGAGACATTTTTTTAAAACTAATTTTTTTTTTATTAAGTTTACTAGAAATATGTGGAGGAATAGATTGATTAAAATTTATAGGATTAATCTTTTTTAAAGAAAAGTTTTTAAAACTGTATTTATTTAATAAGTATGCATCTTGATTAAATTTTTGAGTATTTTTTATAATTGTTAATCCAGATGAAACAGGTTTATATCCTACAGATTTAAATCCTAATTTCTGTGCTTTTTTTAATAAAATACAACTAATAAAAGTTTTTCCAACATTAGTATCAGTTCCTGTAATAAAAAATTTTTTTTTCATATTTTAATTAAAATTTTTTAAAAAATTTATTATATAACTTAAAATTTAGTAATTTTATGCTAAACTTAATGAAATATTTTATATATTTAAGTTTAACATAAGTATTTTGTAATAATTAAAAATTTTTTATATGAACATTATATTATTTTTCTAAAGCATTATAAAATAAATTTTTATTATAATTTATATCATTTAATTTAAATTTTAATTTTTCTGGTTTTAAATTTAATTTTTTAAATAATTTAATATCTTTTTTTTCACTTTGATTTTTTGTAGTTAAAAGTTTACAACCGTAAAAAATAGAGTTAGCTCCAACCATAAAACACATTGCTTGTGTTTGAAAATTCATTTTTTCTCGTCCAGCAGAAAGTCTAATATATGATTTAGGCATCATAATTCTAGCAATAGCTATAATTTTAATAAAATCAAAATCATTTACTTTTTTATTTTTTTCTAATGGAGTTCCAGGAACTTTTACTAACATATTTATAGGTATACTTTCAGGTGGTTTAGGAAGATTAGATAATTCCATTAAAAATTCTATTCGATCTTGAATTTTTTCTCCTAATCCTATAATACCTCCAGAACAAATTTTTATTCCAGAATTTCTAATATTTTTTAAAGTGTTTAATCTACTTTGATATGTTCGTGTAGAAATTATTTTAGAATAGAAATTTTTAGAAGTATCTATATTATGATTATAAAAATCTAGACCAGCATTATATAATTTTTGCGCTTGATTTTCCGTTAATTCTCCTAATGTCATACAAGTCTCTAATCCTAAATTTTTTACTTTTTTAATAATTTTTTCTAAATATGGAATATCTTTTTCTTTAGGATTTTTCCATGCTGCTCCCATGCAAAATCGGCTAGCTCCTATTTTTTTAGCTTTTTTTGCAGCTTTCATAATTTTACTTTTATTAAGTAAAGGTTTGTTCTTTAAATTAGTAGAATGTCTTGCACTTTGAGGACAGTATTTACAATCTTCAGGACATAAACCTGTTTTTATAGATAACAATGTGCTAATTTGTATTCTATTTGGATCAAAATATTTACGATGTATTTTTTGAGCTTGATATATTAAATCAAAAAATGGTTTTTGAAAAAGTTCTTGAGTATCTTCTAAAGTCCAACGTAAGTTCATATATTCTCCAAAATAAATGTATTTTTTAAAGAAAAAGATTATAATTTATTAATATTTAAATTTATCTAAAAAAAAAATAAAAATAATATGAATAAAATAGATTTATTATTTGATAAAAAGCATATTTGGCATCCTTATGAATCAATTACAGGTCAAAGTAATTGTTTTTTAGTAACTTCTGCAAAAGGAGTTTTTTTGAAGTTATCTAACGGAAAAAAAATAATTGATGGAATGTCTTCTTGGTGGTCTGCAATACATGGTTATAATAATAAAAGGTTAAATAAAGCTTTAAAAAAACAAATAAAAAAAATGTCTCATATTATGTTTGGAGGAATTACACATAAACCTGCAATATCATTATGTCGTAAATTATTACAAATAACACCTAAAAATTTAGATTGTATTTTTTTAGCTGATTCTGGATCTGTTGCTATAGAAATAGCTATTAAAATGACTTTACAATATTGGAATTCTTTAAACATTAATAAAAAAAAATTTTTAACAATTAAAAACGGTTATCATGGAGATACATTTTTTGCTATTTCAGTTTCAGATCCTATAAATTCCTATCATAAAATATACAATAATGTGATACCAAAAAATATTTTTGCAGAAGCTCCTTCTTTATCTTTTTATGATGTTTGGAATGATATTGATTTTAAATCTTTTGAAAATTTAATATATAAAAATCATAAAAAACTTGCTGGAGTAATTTTAGAACCTATTGTACAAGGTGCAGGAGGAATGAAATTTTATCATCCTAATTATTTAAAAAATGTAAGAAAATTATGTAATTTATACAATATTCCTTTAATTATAGATGAAATTGCAACTGGTTTTGGAAGAACTGGAAAATTTTTTGCATCAGAATATTCTAATATTTCTGGAGATATATTATGTATTGGAAAATCATTAACAGCAGGTATGTTAACATTATCAGCTGTTTTAACTACACGACATATTGCAGATGTAATTAGTAAGAGTAAAACACAATGTTTAATGCATGGTCCAACTTATATGGGAAATCCATTAGCTTGTGCTGTTGCAAATGAAAATATTAACATATTAAAAGAAAATAAATGGAAAAAAAAAGTAAAAAATATAGAACTAGAACTAAAAAAAAATTTAGAAAATTTATCTAATCATCCTAAAGTTTTTAATGTAAGAATATTAGGAGCAATTGGAGTAGTAGAATGTTTATATTTAATTAAGATAAAAAATATGCAAGATTTTTTTATCAAAAATAATGTTTGGCTCAAACCATTTAGAAATTTGATTTATACTACTCCTGCATATATTATTGATAAAGATAGTTTACAAAAAATTACTCAAATTATTGCTTTATCTTTAGATACAGATAATTTTATATATCATAGTAAAATTTAATTTTATAACAATAATATTTCAATCCATAAAGGTTCTGTCATAGTTAAAAAATTTAATTTTTTATTTAAAAAACCATTTTTTTTATTTATAGAATATATAGATACAGAATTTGATTTTTGACCTGAAACAATTAGATATTTTCCTTTGTTATCAATGTTAAAACTACGAGGTTGTTTTTCAGTTTTATAAATTTTTATAAATTTTATTATTCCTGTATTCGGATTTATTTGAAATAACGAAAGTGTACTTGTTGCTCTTTCAGAAGCATATAAAAATAAACCACAAGGAGTAATATGTATATCTGCTGCCCATTTTTTTTTAAAAAAGACAGGTATAATATTTATTTTTTGTATATATTGATCGGTATCTTTATTATAAATTATTTTTTTTATATCCCATACAATAATTGTACTATTTAATTCATTAAGAACATATAAATATTTATTATTTGGATGAATAGCTAAATGTCTTGGTCCAAAATTTTTTTTATGATGTAAAATATTTGTATTTGTTTTAAATAATTTATTAATATTTTCAATATTATAAATAAATATTTTATTTAATTTTAAAGCAGTAAAAAACAAAAATTGATTAGATTTATCTATAATAGAAGCATGACAACCTAACATTTTTGTTTTAAATTTATATATTTTTTTTGGTATTCCATTTGAATCTAATAAATGACAACTAATAGAATTATTTCCATAAGAACTATTAAATAAATATTTTTCATCTTGATCAATGCAAATATGATTTGGATTACCATATGTTTTTATTTTATTATTTATTTTTAATAATCCGTTATGATTAATATCATATGTTATAATTTGCGCTTCATTTCTAATTCCAGCATATAGTTTTTTTTTTTGTATAGATAATTTAATAGGTTGAATCTCATTATATGTATATATTTCTTGAATTTTTTTAATTTTTTTTAATGAATTAAATTCAAATACTTCAATTGTATTTTTTTTAGGAATAGAAACATAAATAATATATTTTTTGATTTTTTTCATTTTATTTAGTTTTTTTTAATCTTAAGTTATAAATATAATTTTTTAATATCTTATTTTTTATTTTTTTTTAATTTTGATATAAATTTCATTATCCAATAAATTTTTTTTTTTGAAGTTTTAAATTCTTTTTTAAACACAATAGTATTTTTTTCTTTTAGTTTCCAATATTTATATTTTTTTTTAATATAATTTACTAATGATAGTGTATTAATTGTATTTGAAGATAAAAATTTTATTTCACCACCTGTATTATTAAAATTAATTTGTTTAATTTTATATGATTCTGCAATAATTTGCATTTTTTTCATACTTAATAAATTTTTTAATAAATTTGGAATTTTTCCAAATTTTTTTTTTAAACTTAATTTAACTATTTTTAATTGATTTAAATTACTTGAATTAGAAATTTTTAAATAATAAGATAATCTTTGATTGATATCATAAATGTAATTTTCAGGAATTAAAGCTGGAATATTTAACTTAATTTTAGTTTTTTTATTAAATAAATTTTTAGTTATATTTTTATTTCCTTTTTTCAAAGTTTGAATAGCTTTTTTTAATAATTTTAAATATAATTCTAATCCTATATTTTCTATATATCCGCTTTGTTTAGAACCTAGAATTTCTCCTACTCCTCGAATTTCTAAATCATGAGTAGCTAAAGAAAATCCTGCACTAAAATCTTGTATAGATGATATAGATTTAAGTCTTTTTTTTGCATTTTCTGTAATTTTTTTTAAATTTGATACTAATAACCATGCATACGCCTGATGATAAGATCTTCCTACTCTTCCACGTAATTGATGTAATTGTGATAAACCAAAACAATCAGCGTTTTCAATAATGATTGTATTTGCTAAAGGAATATCTAATCCATTTTCAATAATTGTCGTACATAATAATATATTAAATTGATTTGTATAAAAATCATGAATTACTTTTTTTAGACATTTTTTATTCATTTTACCATGTCCAACATTAAATTTTCCTTCTGGAACTAATTTAGATAAATAATCTAATTTTTGTTGAATTTTATTTACTTTATTATAAATATAATATACTTGCCCTCCTCTATTTAATTCTTTTAGAATTGCATTTCTAATAATTTTTTCATTTTTATTACGAATAAATGTTTTTACTAGTAATTTTTTATCTGGAGGAGTTTTAATAATAGATAAATCTCGAATACCTAATAGAGATATATTTAAAGTTCTAGGAATTGGAGTAGCAGTTAGAGTTAATATGTCAATATTGTAGAATTTTTTTTTCATAAATTCTTTATGATGTACTCCAAATCTATGTTCTTCATCAATAATTAACAATCCTAAATTATTCCATCTTAATTTTTTCAATAAAATTTTATGTGTACCTATTAAAATATTTATTTTTCCATTTTTTATATTTTTTAAAATGTATTTTTGTTCTTTTTTAGTTTTAAAATTAGAAAACATTTCTATATATATAGAATATTTAGAAAATCTATGAATAAAATTATTATAATGTTGTTGAGCAAGTAATGTAGTAGGAACTAAAATAGCTACTTGTTTATTATTATAACTAGCTATAAAAGCTGCTCTCATAGCTACTTCTGTTTTTCCAAATCCAACATCTCCACATACTAAACGATCCATAGGTTTTGAAGAATACATATCGTTTAAAACTGAATCTATAACTTTAGATTGATCAGGTGTAGTTTTAAATGGAAAAAGATCACAAAATTCTTTATATTTTTTTTGATTTTTCTTAAAAGAAAATCCTATATGAGAACTTCTTTTTGCATAAATATTTAATAAAATTGCAGCAGTATCAAATATTTTTTTTGAAATTTTTTTTTTTTCTTTTGCCCAACTATCACTTCCTAATTTATGTAATGGAATAATTTTTTTAGTGTTATTTTGATATATATTAATTAAATTTAATGAAGAGACAGGTACATATAATTTGTCTTTGTCTGCATATAAAATAACGATGTATTCAGATTTAATTCCAGATGTTTCAATTGTTTTTAAACCTTGATATCTTCCAATTCCATGTTTGAGATGAATAATTGGTTGATTAATACTTATGTTAAAATTTTTTTTTTTGAGTAATTTAAAATATTTTTTTTTCATAAATTTATTAAAGAAATCGTATTAAAATAAATATTTTTATTTGATTAAAAATATATTTATATTATTTAAAAAATATTTAATGATATTTTAAATAAAAATTTTATAAATTTTAATGCTTAAAAAATTTTATTTATTATTAAAATAATATGTTAAAATTAAAAAAAATAAAAATATATTATAATATATTTTTTTTTAAAACAGAATTAAATTATATTTAAAATATGTAAAAATAAATAAATTAATTATAAAAATTTTTTCGTTTTTGATTTTAATTATGAGAATAATATGACAATCAGAGTAGGAATTAATGGTTTTGGTAGAATAGGAAGAATAGTTTTTCGGCTTGCACAAGAAAGAAAAGATATTGAAATAGTAGCTATAAATGATTTATTAGATGCAGAATATATTGCTTACATGTTAAAATATGATTCCACACATGGATATTTTTCAAAATCAGTTAAGGTTCAAAAAAATTGCATTGTTGTAGATAATAAAGTTATTCAGATTACTTCTGAAAGAAATCCAGAAAAATTAATATGGGGAAAATTATCTGTAGACACAGTAATAGAATCTACTGGATTTTTTTTAACTCATGATACCGCTAAAAAACATTTAATTTCTGGAGCAAAAAAAGTAGTTATTACAGGCCCTTCTAAAGATAATATTCCTATGTTTGTAAAAGGAGTAAATTTTGATTCTTATAAAGGAGAGAAAATAGTTTCTAATGCATCTTGTACTACTAATTGTTTAGCTCCTTTAGCGAAGATTATTCATACAGAATTTTCTATTATTGAAGGATTAATGACTACTATTCATGCAACCACATCTACTCAAAAAACTGTAGATGGAGTATCATTAAAAGATTGGAGAGGAGGAAGAGGAGCTTTACAAAATATCATTCCTTCTTCTACAGGAGCTGCGGCTGCAGTTGGAAAAGTTTTACCTGAATTAAATAATAAGCTTACAGGAATAGCATTTCGTGTACCTACACCTAATGTATCTGTTGTAGATTTAACGTGTAAATATAAAAATTCTGCAAGTTATAATGAAATTTGTGATACCATTAAAAAATATTCTATGAATGAAATGAAAGGAATTGTAGGATATACAGAAGATAGTGTAGTATCTACTGATTTTAATGGTTCTACTTTAACATCAATTTTTGATGCTACAGCTGGATTAGCTTTAAATAAAAATTTTGTGAAATTAATTTCTTGGTATGATAATGAAGTAGGTTATTCTAGTAAAGTATTGGATCTTGTAAAATTAATTTCTATATAAAATTTTTTTTAAAATATTTTAACTAGGTATATATTAAATTTATATATACCTAATTTAATTTATTTATATAATATTTTTGATAAGATTATTTTGTATTTAAAATTTTTTTTAACCACTTTTTAATTCTTATTTTAGTAAGTTTTGATTGCCTGTCTTCATCAATTACTAATCCTAAAAAATATTTTTTATTTAACAATGCTTTCGAAGACTCAAAAGAATAATTTTTAGAAGGCCATTTTCCTATAACTGTAGCTCCTTTTGATATAACAATATCATATATTTCTTTCATACCATCACAAAAATATTCTCCATAATCTTCTTGGTCTCCACATCCAAAAATTGCAATTTTTTTGCTATGAAAATTAATTTTTTTTAAGACTGGAATAAAATCATCCCAATCGCATTGTAATTCTCCATAATACCAAGTAGGAACACCAAAAATTAAAAAATCATATTTTAAAAAATCTTTTATTTCAGTTGTAGATATATCATGTAAAACAGTTTTATTTTCTCCAATATATTTACAAATCATTTTAGATACTTTTTCTGTATTTCCAGTATCAGTTCCAAAAAAAATT
The DNA here is from genome assembly GCF_964058985.1 of Buchnera aphidicola (Chaitophorus sp. 3695). Lineage (NCBI taxonomy): Bacteria > Pseudomonadati > Pseudomonadota > Gammaproteobacteria > Enterobacterales > Erwiniaceae > Buchnera > Buchnera aphidicola. Next base: position 250,055 of record NZ_OZ060379.1, read on the forward strand.
CCAATTTTTTTCATTTTTAAAATCCTGATATGTATATTGAATTATATTAAAAATATTTAATTCAATTTTATTATAAACTACTAAAAAAATATAAATACAGTTCTATATTTATTATTTTTATTATTAAATTTTAAAAATATTGATAATATTTTTATTTTATATTAAATTTGATGAGTTATATTAAATTTAAATTTTATATACATAGGTAGTTTTATGACAAATTTAGTATGGATCAAAAATGATTTACGAATTCATGATAATCGTGCTTTATATTCTGCATGTAAAAATAAAAATAAAAAAATTATTGCATTATTTATGTTAATTTCTAAAGTTTGGAAAAATAGAAAATTAAATATTCAATACAGTTTTTTACATAAAAGATTATTTTTTTTACAGCAAGAGTTTTTAAACTTGAATATTTCTTTTATCTATAGAAAATTAAAAAATTTTAAAGAATCTATAAAATATCTTTTGTTAATATGTAAAAAATATCAAATTACTTCTATTTTTTATAACCATCAATATCATTTTAATGATAAAAAAGAAAATACTTATATTAAAAATTTTTTTAAAATTCATAAAATTAAAATAAAAATTTTACATGATAATATTTTAGTTAATCCTAATTTAATAAAAAATAATTTAGGTAAAACATATCAAGTATTTAGTTTTTTTAAAAAAAAGATTTTAAATATTTTAAAAAAAAATAAAAAATTTTCTATATTAAAATTAAAAGTTTTGCATAAATCTAATGTTTTTTTTAAAAAAAAAAAATTATTTTTAAATAATCAATTTAAAGAATTTAATGTAAATAAATTTCCTTATATAGATAATGATATTTTAAAAAAAATTAAACGTTTTTTTAAAAAAAAAATTTTATATTATGAAAAAAATAAAGATTTTCCATATTTAAATAATACTAGTCAATTTTCAGTTTATTTTTCTTTAGGGATTATATCTATAAGGGAATTTTTTAATCATATAATATTATATAGTCAAAAAAAAAATATGAACGTTTCTGTTTTTTTAGATAAAATATTATGGAGAGAATTTTTTAAACATTTATTTTTTAAATTTTCTATTACACATAAAAATACATTTTTAAAAAATTGGGAAAAAAAAATTCAATGGAGTAGAAATTATTCTCATTTTTATGCTTGGAAAAATGGATTAACTGGTATTCCTATAATTGATGCAGGAATGAGACAACTAAATAAATTAGGTTGGATGCATAACAGATTAAGAATGATTACTGCAAATTTTTTAGTAAAAAATTTATTAATTAATTGGAGATTTGGAGCAAAATATTTTATGATGCATTTAATCGATTTCGATTATTCTTTAAATAATGGAAATTGGGCGTGGATAGCATCTGTAGGAACAGATTCTATGCCTTATATACGTACTTTTAATCCTTATCTTCAATCGAAAAAATTTGATTCTCAAGGATTGTTTATTAAAAAATATATTCCAGAATTAAAAAATGTTCCAAAAGAATATATACATAATCCGCATATTTGGTTAAATAAAAATAAATTATCAAAAATATATCCAAATCCTATTATAGATTATCAAAAGAATAAAAATATTTTTATTAAACAAATTAAAACTATACTATATCAAAAAAAATACATACATGAATAATAAATTTTTGGAAAATATAATTAATAAAAAATTAAATTCTAACGCTTTTAGTGATATTACTTATAATGGATTACAAATTGAAGGTTGTAAAAAAATAAAAAAAATTATTACTGGAGTTACAGCTTGTCAAATTTTATTAGATATATCTGTTAAATATCGTGCTCAAGCCATTATAGTACATCATGGATATTTTTGGAAAAATGATCCAAAATATATTCATGGTTTTACTAGAAAACGTTTAAAAACAATTTTATCACATAATATTAATTTATATAGCTGGCATTTACCTTTAGATGCTCATTTAAAATTAGGAAATAATGCTTATATAGAAAAATCTTTAAATATTCATAAAAAAAAAATTATTACACCATATTTATGGTCTGGAAATTTTAAAAAAAAAATTAGTGGAAAAAAATTATATAAAAAAATTGTTTCTATTTTTAAAAAAAAACCTATATATATTAGTGGAAAAAAAAATAAAAAAATTTTAAGTGTGGCTTGGTGTAGCGGAAAAGGACAACATTTTATTTTAAAGGTTATTCAACATAACATTGATTGTTTTATTACTGGTGAAATTTCTGAAGAAACTACACATTATGCACGTGAATCTAATATACATTTTTTTTCTGTTGGGCACCATGCAACAGAAACTGGAGGAATACAATTATTAAGTAATTGGTTATCTAAAAAATATAAAAATTTAAATATAAAATTTATTAATGTTGAAAATCCAGCTTAAAAATTAGTATAAAAATATTTTTATTACGTTTAATAAAATTCAAAGAGTAAATAATGAGTAAAAAAAAAATAAAAAATTTTAATGAATCATGGATAAATTCTATGAATCAAGAATATTTAGAAAATATTTATAAAAAATATTTAAAAAATAAAAATTCTTTAGATGTATTTTGGAAAAAAAACTTTAAAAAATTAAATTTATATGTTCGTAATAAAAATATTAACCATAATATACAAAATAATGAAATAAACGTTATAAATGAGAATATAAAATCAAAATTTCATATTATAAGTAAAGAAAAAATTTTTAAAATATTAAGTTTTTTTAGAAAAAAAGGTTATAAATATTCTAATATTAATCCCTTAGAAAATTTAAAATATCAAGAAGAAATTAATAAAATTGATGATTCTTTTTTTAAAATATCTTCTAAAAAATTAGATAAAAAAATAATTTTAAATATAAATAAAAATAAAAATAAAATTTTCTCTAATTTTTTTTCTTTTTTGTCTTGGTTAAAAAAAAAATATTGTCATACTATAGGTTTTGAATTTAATCATCTTAGTATTAAAAAAGAAAAAATATGGTGTATAAATTATATTGAAAAAAAATGGAATAAAAACTTTTGTACAAAAAATAAAAAATTAGATATATTGAATGCAATTATTTCTTCTGAAACTTTTGAAAATTATATTAATTCAAAATATCCAGGGTATAAAAGATTTTCTTTAGAAGGAAATGATGCTTTAATTCCAATGTTATATGAAGCTATTATATTTTCTATTCAAAAGAACGTTAAACATTTATATATAGGTATGGCACATCGTGGTAGATTAAACGTATTAATTAATGTTTTAGGCAAACCTGTAAAAAATTTATTTCAAGAATTTTCTGGAAAATTTTTAAATTTTATAAATACAGGAGATGTAAAATATCATCTTGGATTTTATTCACAAGCTATAACAAAATATGGATCAGCATTTTTAAATTTAGAATATAATCCTTCTCATTTAGAAATTATTAATCCAGTAGTTATGGGAATTTCTCGCTCGTATATAGATTCTTTAAAATATTTTAAAAAAAACAAAGTATTATCAATAATGATTCATGGTGATGCATCTTTTATAGGGCAAGGTATTACACAAGAAACTTTAAATATGTCTCAAACTCCAGGTTATACTGTAGGCGGTTCTTTACATATTATTATTAATAATCAAATTGGTTTTACAACATCTAATGTTAATCATATGAGATCTAGTAATTATTGTACAGATGTCGTTAAAATGATTGAATCACCAATTTTTCATGTTAATTCAGATGATCCAGAAGCTGCTATTTTTGCTGTTCAAATGGCTATAAAATATAAAAAAAAATTTAAAAAAGATGTTTTTATAGATTTAATTGGTTATAGACGTTACGGACATAATGAATCAGATGAACCCACTGTAACTCAGCCATTAATGTATCAAAAAATAAAAAATCATTCTACTATAAAAACAATATATTCAGATAAATTAATTCAAGAAAATTTAATTACAAAAAATCAATTTTTAAAAATTATATCAAATTATCAAAAACAATTAGATAATAAATTAACTATTACTCCAAATTATGACTCTTTAAAATTTAAATTAAAATCTAATCATAAAAAAAAAGAAAATATTTTTGTAAACTTAAATAAACACAAATTTTCAAAAAATAAATTACTAGAATTATTTAAAATTATTAATACATTACCACAAAACATGCATATACATCCTTTAGTAAAAAAAATTTATATGAATAGAATGTATATGGCTAATCAAGAAAAATATATTGATTGGGGAGCTGCAGAAAATTTAGCTTATGCATATTTATTAAATATCGGAATTTCTTGTCGAATTTCTGGAGAAGATGTAGTTCGTGGAACATTTTTTCATCGTCATGCTAAAATATATGATCAAAAAAATAATAATACTTATGTACCTTTAAAAAATATTTCTAATGGAAAATTTTTTATTTGGAATTCTGTATTATCTGAAGAAGCTGTTTTAGCTTTTGAATATGGATATAGTTTAAGAAATCGTAATACTTTAAACATTTGGGAAGCTCAATTTGGAGATTTTTCTAATGTAGCTCAAGTAGTTATTGATCAATTTATTACTTCTAGTAAAGAAAAGTGGAATCAAAGTTCTGGAATAGTTATGCTTTTACCTCATGGATATGAAGGTCAAGGTCCAGAACATTCTTCTGCGAGAATTGAAAGATATTTACAATTATCTGCTAAAAAAAATATAAAAATTTGTATACCTACTACTGCATCTCAAATATTTCATTTATTATGCTCGCATGCCTTTAAAGGAATGAAAAAACCTTTAATTATTTTTTCTCCTAAATCGTTGTTAAGACATCCATTATCTCAATCTTCATTTATAGAATTTTATTCAGGAAAATTTAAAAAAGTTATATATAAAACTAATTTATTAAATCAAGAACACATTAAAAAAATTATTTTATGTTCTGGAAAAATATATTATGAATTATTAGAAGTATATAATAAACATCAAATTTCAAATATTCTTTTAATCAAGATAGAACAACTATATCCATTTCCAAAAAAAAATATATTAAAAATTTTTAAAAAGTATTCTTATGTTAAAAATATTTTTTGGTATCAAGAAGAACCTAGAAATCAAGGTGCGTGGACTTATATTAAAAATGTTTTTGATAAAATTCTTTCTAATGAAATCATAATTAAATATATTGGAAGACCTGCTTCATCTTCTTCTGCTACTGGAAATCTTTATGTACATAAAAAAGAACAGTTAAAAATTATTAATTCTATATTTTAAAAATATTAATACAAGGTAAATATGAAAAAAAAAATAACAATTTTAGTACCTGAGCTACCTGAATCTGTAAATACTGCTACAATTGTTAAATGGCATAAAAATATTGGTGATTATATTTATAGAGATGATATTTTAGTAGATCTTGAAACAGATAAAATTATGATTGAAGTTCCTGCTTCAGAAACAGGAAAATTAATTTCTATTATGAAAAATCCTGGAAGTGTAGTTCGTTCTCATGAAATATTATGTTATATAAATAAAGAAAATAAAATCAATGAAAAATTAAATTTTAACAATATAAGAGAAAATTTATCTCCTTCATTAAGAAGAAAAAATAAACTTCTTAATCAAAAAAACATATCAGAGATTAAAGAAATAAAACTACTTCAAAAACAAGAAAAAAAAAAAAATATTAATAATATTTTAAAAAATTCTGATAATATATTACAAAAAAAAATAAAAATTAAAAAAATAATTTCAATGTCTCCATTACGTAAAAGAATTGCAGAAAAATTAATAGAAACTCAAAATAACACAGCTATGTTAACTACTTTTAATGAAGTAAATATGTCTTCAATTATTAAAATTAGAAAAAAATTTGGAGAAATTTTTTTAAAAAAAAATAATGTTAAATTAGGATTTATGTCTTTTTTTATAAAATCTGCAATATCAGCATTAAAAAAATATCCTATAATTAATGCTGTTATAAATAAAGATAAAATAATTTTTTATGAAGATTATAATATAAACATAGCAGTTTCTACTGATCGTGGTTTAATAGCTCCTGTAATTTTTAATGCAGATCAAATGAGCATTTCAGATATAGAAAAAAAAATAAAATATTATGCAAATCAAGGAAAAAATAATAAAATTACTATACAAGAATTAAATGGAGGAACGTTTACAATAACAAATGGAGGAGTATTCGGATCTTTATTTTCTACTCCTATTATTAATTTACCGCAATCTGCTATATTAGGAATGCATACTATTCAAGATAGAGTAATTGTTACACAAGAAAAAAAAATAAAAATTGCTCCTATGATGTATATATCTTTATCTTATGATCATAGATTAATAGATGGAAAAGATGCTATTGGATTTTTAAATCAAATTAAAAATGTTTTAGAAAATTTTATTCAAATTATTTTAGATATTTAATTTTATTAAATTCTTTCATAGAAATTCATATTTAAATATAGTAAAATATTATTAATTTAATTGTTAAATTTATCAAATTTAATTTAATACATTTTATTTAATATAATTTTTTATAATCAGGTTTACAAAGAATTATATTATTAAATAATATAAATAATAAAATTTACTAATTTAATTTATTTTTAAATATATTTAATATAATAAAATTATTTAATATTGAATCTTTATTATTAAGGAAATTTTTAATGACGTTTCAAGTAGTTTTTTTAAGACATGGTGAAAGTGAATGGAATCAATCTAATAGATTTACTGGATGGTATGATTCTTCTTTAACAAAAAATGGAATTAAAGAAGCAAAACAAGCAGGAATACTTTTAAAAAAAAATAATTTTTCTTTTGATATTGCTTATACATCAGTTTTAAAAAGAGCAATTTATACTTTATGGAGTGTATTAAAAAAAATCAATCAACCATGGTTAAAAGTTAATAAAACTTGGAGATTAAACGAAAGACATTATGGAGAATTACAAGGTTTTAATAAAGAAAGTGTAATTAAAACATATGGTAAAAAAAAAATTATAGATTGGAGACGAAGTTTTCAAGTAGTTCCTCCTAAAATGAAAACTCTAAAAAACAAATTTTCTGGATATGATGAAAGATATTTTAATATGAAAGAGAAAGATATTCCTTATACAGAAAGTTTAAAATTAACTTTAAAAAGAGTTTTACCATATTGGAAAAATGTAATTCTTCCAGAAATTAAAAATAATAAAAAAATAATTGTAGTAGCTCATGGAAATTCATTACGAGCTTTAATAACTTTTTTAGATAACATACATGATAAAGATGTACCAGATTTAAATGTTCCAACAGGAAAACCAATTATATATGAATTTAATAAAAATGGCGAACCTATCAAATATTATTATTTATAAAAAAATAGATTAATATAAATAATACATTATAAATTTATAAAAATTTTATAATATATTTTAAAAAAATAATAAAATTAAAGGAATCACATGATTAAAAAAATAGCAGTTCTAACTAGTGGAGGTGATTCTCCAGGAATGAATGCTGCTATTCGAAGCATAGTTCGAATTGCTTATCATAAAAAAATTAAAGTTGTAGGTATTTTAAATGGTTATTTAGGATTGTGTCAAAATAATATGATTAAATTAAATCTATCCACTGTATCTAATATTTTAAATAGAGGAGGAACAATTCTTGGTACAGCTCGTTATTTAAAATTTTATAAAAAAAAAAATAGAGAAATTGCAATTGAAAACATGAAAAAAAAAGGTATTAATGCATTAATTGTCATTGGAGGAAATGGAACGTATATTGGAGCTTATAAATTATATAAAATGAATTTTCCGTGTATAGGTATTCCCGGAACTATAGATAATGATATTTATGGAACAGATTATACTATTGGGTATAGCACAGCATTAGAAACAGTAGTTCAAGCAATTGATAAAATTAGAGATACATCTTGTTCACATCAAAGAATTTCTATAATAGAAATAATGGGAAGAAATTGTGGAGATTTAACTCTTTTTTCTGCCATTGCTGGAGGTTGTGAATTTATTGTTATTCCAGAAATTCCATATAATGAAAAAAAATTAATTGATAATATAAAAAAAAATATACATTTAGGAAATAAAAATGCTATTATTGCTATAACTGAAAAGATTTGCAATGTAAAAGAATTAGCAAAAAAAATTGAAATACACATTAAAAAAGAAACTAGAGCTACTATTCTCGGTCATATACAAAGAGGAGGATCCCCTGTTTCTTTCGATCGCATTTTAGCTTTTAAAATGAGTTTATTTGCCATTAAATTATTATTGAAAAAAAAATTTGGAAAATGTATAGGAATTAAAAATAATAAAATAATTTACTATGATTTAAATTACTTTTCTCAATCTAAACATACAAAACTAAAAAAAAAATTAATAAAATTAGCTTCTAATTTATATTAATTTAGCTTTTTAGTTTTATATAATATTGATAATGATTAATTTTTAGAAGATATTTTAATCATTTCTAAAAAATTTTTATAATTTAAAGATCCTGATCCAATTAATACTCCATCTACATTTTTTTGACATATAATATCTTTTATATTTTCAGTAGATACAGAACCACCATATTGCATATAAAATTTTATATCAGTATTTTCACTTTTAAAAATTATATAATTTTTTATAAATTTTAAAGTTCTATTTATTAAAATTGGAGATGCATTATTTCCAGTTCCAATAGCCCATATTGGTTCATAAGCAATTAAAGTATTATGAAAAGCATTTTTTCCGCATATTAAAAATATTTTATCAATTTGTTTTGTTAAAATATTTTCTGTTAATCCTGATTTTTTTTCATTTTCAGTTTCTCCAATACATAATATTGGAATTAAATTATTTATTTTCGTGCAATAAAATTTTTTTGCTATTAATGAATTATTTTCAAAGTGGTGCTTTCTTCTTTCAGAATGACCTAATATAATATACTTTGCTCCAATTTCTTGAATCATATAAGTGGATATTTCTCCAGTAAAAGCTCCTTGATAATTATAATCAACATTTTGAGCAGCAAAAGATAATTTTAAATTTTTCATAAATTTTTTCATGTATTCTATATATATCATTGGAGGTGATATAATTACTGTACTTTTTTTAAAATATTTTTCATAATCATTATTTATTTTTTTAATGAATTTATTTACTAAAACTTTATTTCCATTTAATTTCCAATTAGCAATAATTATTGGTTTAAGCATATATTTCTCTTTTGTTTAAAAAATTATTATATTTTTTGAAATTTTTATTTAATTTATAGTATTTCAAAGTATTTATATACAGATTAATCTTTTTAGTACTATAAATTTAAAAAAATAATTAAAATAAATTTTATTCTACAGTATTAGCTTTTGTAAAAGCATTTTTCATAGTATTAGTAAAACAATTTTTATTTTTTTTTAAACAATCTTTTTTTAATAAATCATATTTTAAAAAAGATAAATAAATTAATTTATTTTTATAATCAATATCATAAATTAAAAATTTTATCATTTTATTTTTTTTTAAAATAGACATTTGTTTATTGATATCAATTTTTTCAGGATTTGAAAAAATTATTATACCAGTAATATTTTTTTCTAAAGAAATAATCACTTTTTCTTTTGAATCAATAGAATATAATTGTCCATTTACGATAGAATATTTTTTATTTTTTTGAAAATATTTATTAAACGGATCTTTTTTAAGATGTTTAATTCCTAAAGATATTCTTTCTCTATCTGCATCTACTTGTAAAACTATTACAGAAATTTGTTGTCCTTTTTTATATTTTTTAACAGCTTCTTCTCCTGGAATTATCCAATCTATATCAGATAAATGAACTAATCCATCAATACCATCTTTTAATCCTACAAAAATTCCAAAATCTGTAATAGATTTTATTATTCCATCTACTTTTGTGCCTTTTTTATTTAGTTTATAAAATTTTTTCCATGGATTTAATGTACATTGTTTTAATCCTAAAGAAATACGTCTTCTTTCTTCATCAATGTCTAAAACCATAACTTCAATTATATCATTTAATTTTACTACTTTTGATGGGTGTATATTTTTGTTTGTCCAATTCATTTCAGAAACATGTACTAAACCTTCAATTCCTTCTTCAATTTCTACAAAACATCCATAATCTGTTAAATTAGTTACTCTTCCAGAAATCTTAGATTTTTCTGGATATTTTTTTGCAATCATATTCCATGGATCTTCTCCTAATTGTTTTAATCCTAATGATACTCTTGTTTTATCTTTATCAAATTTTAGTACTTTAACTAAAATTTCTTCTCCAATATTAACTATTTCACTAGGATGTTTTACTCTTTTCCAAGCCATATCTGTAATATGTAATAATCCATCTACTCCCCCTAAATCAATAAAAGCACCGTAATCTGTTAAATTTTTTACAATTCCTTTTAGTTGTAAGCCTTCTTCAAGACTATTTAATAGTTGATCACGTTCAGCGCTATTTTCAGATTCAATTACTGCTTTTCTAGAAACTACAACATTATTTCTTTTACGATCTATTTTTATTACTTTAAATTCTAATTTTTTTCCTTCTAAATGTGATGTTTCTCGAATTGGTCTAATATCTACTAAAGATCCTGGTAAAAATGCTCGAATATCTTTTAATTCAACAGTAAATCCTCCTTTTACTTTTCCATTTATAATTCCTTCAATAGTAGTAGAATTCTCATAATTTTTTTCTAAATTTAACCATGATTGATATCTTTTTGCTTTTTCACGTGATAGAATAGTAGTTCCAAAACCATCTTCTACTGTATCTAATGCTACTTGAACTATATCTCCTATTTTAACTTCTACTTCTCCAGTTTCATTTTTAAATTGTTCAATAGGTATTTGGGATTCTGATTTTAATCCAGAATCTATTACAACATTTTCTTTATTAATAGAAATTATAACTCCTGAAATAATTGATCCTGGTTTTGTATTATTGAGTTTTAATGAATCTTGAAATAATTGAGAAAAGGATTCTTTCATATTAATTTTCTTTGTATTCAATATTGATAAACTTTTAAAAAGTCAATTTTAAGAAAAAGTTTGTAAGATTGCTTTAACTATTTCCATGTTAAAGAATGTTGTTAAATATTTTTAATTTTTGATAAATGTATTGCATAGATATTTTTATAGTTTGTTCAATATTCATATTAGTAGAATTAATAATTATAGCATCTTTAGCAGGTTTCAAAGGACAAATTATACGATTTTTATCTTGATAATCACGTTTTTTTAATTCTTTATGTAAGATATTTAAATTAATTTTAAAACCTCTATTTTGTAAATCTATAAAACGTCTTTTTAACCTTTCTTTAAATTTTGTTTTTAAAAATATTTTTAACATCGCTTCAGGAAAAACAATTGTTCCCATATCTCTTCCGTTAGTAATTAAACCTGGATGTTTTTTATATGATCTTTGTTTATATAAAAGCCATTCTCGTATGTAGGGCAATCTAGCAATTTTGGAAGCCATCATAGAAATTTCTTGAGAATGTATTTTATTTGAAATATCAATATCATAAAAAAATATTTTTAATTTTTTATTAATAATTTTAAAATTGAATTCTAAATACTTTAGTTTAGAAATTATTTTTTTATTTAAAGATAAATTATGTTTAATAATAAAAAAAGCAGTAATTCTATACATATATCCTGATTCTAAAAAATTCCATTTTAATTTTCTTGATATAGCATAAGTTAAAGTACTTTTCCCAACACCACTAGGTCCATCAACAGTCACTACTGGAATATTTTTTTTCATATATTATTGTTATTATATTAATATAATTTTATTAATTAATGATTTTTTATTATTAAAATTTTTTTAATTATATTTGCATATAGAAGCAAATTTTATAAAATAATCAGGAAAAGTTTTATTAACACATTTAGGATTTAAAATAATTATTGGCGCTCCAGATAAAGATAATAAAGAAAAACACATTGCCATACGATGATCATTATATGTGTTAATTTCTACTGTTGGAATCTTTTTTGGAGGAGTGATAATTAAATAATCTTTTCCTTCTTTAATAATAGCTCCAACTTTTTTTAACTCTGTAGACATAGCATATAAACGATCTGTTTCTTTTACTCTCCAATTATAAATATTTCTAATAATAGTTGTTCCTTTAGCAAATAAGGCTGTAACAGCAATTGTCATAGCAGCATCTGGAATATCATTTAAATCCATATCAATAGCATATAATTCTTTTTTAGAACATTGAATATAATTTTTTCCAAAAACAATTTGAGCTCCCATTTTTTTTAAAACAGAAGCAAATTTTATATCTCCTTGTATACTTTTTTTTTCAATTCCAAATATATTTACTGTTCCACCTTTAATTGCAGCTGCAGATAAAAAATAAGATGCTGATGAAGCATCACTTTCTATAAAGTATTTTTTTGGAGAAACGTAATTTTGATTCCCTATAATTAAAAATTCTTTATAATTATCATTAATAATTTTAATTCCAAAAATATTCATCATTTTTATAGTAATATTAATATATGGTTTAGAAACTAAATTTCCTTGAATGAAAATTTTTGTATTATTTTTTAATGTTGGAGATGCTAATAATAAACCAGTAAGAAATTGACTAGAAATACTTCCATTTAAAACAATTTTTCCACCTTGAAACCCTCCTTTCACTAAAACTGGTATATTATTTTTTTTTTTTAAATATTGAAATTTTGCATTACCTTGTTTTAATGCATCTATTAAATGTTTAATAGGTCTTTCTTGCATTCTTTTATCTCCAGTAATAATAATATTATTATATTTAATAGATAATACAGATAATAAAGATCGTACTGCAGTACCTGCATTTCCTAAAAATAAAGTAATATTTTTATTTACAGGAAAACTTTTTCCTTGTCCGTAAATTTTACAAGAAGTATTATTTTTTGAAAGAATACTTTTTATACCTAATTTTTTTAACGCATTTAACATATATTGAACATCATCACTATATAAAATGTTTTTTAAAATAGTAGTACCATTAGACATTGCAGCAAGAAGTAAAGCACGGTTTGTAATACTTTTTGAACCAGGAAGATATATATCACCTTCTATTTTTGTAGGAGATTGAAGAATGATTTTTTTGATCATATTATATAAACCATGTAATTTTATTTTATAAAATAAATATTTATAAAAAGATTATAAAATATTAAATTATGACTAACTATGTTTTTTTTTAAAATATAACATAAACTTAACTAATTTTTTTATTCCTTTTAAAGGCATTGCATTATATATAGATGCGCGTATACCTCCAGCTATTTTATGATTTTTTAATGCATATAAGTTATTTAATTGCGCTTCTTTTATAAATAAATTATTTAAAAATTCATTTTTTAATTCAAATACAATATTCATTTGAGATCTATTTTTTTCATGTATAAAATTTTTATAAAAATTGCTTGAATCAATAATTTGATATAATAATTTAGATTTTTCTTGATTAATTTCTTCTATTTTGTGAACTCCTCCTATTTTTTTTAACCATTTAAAGATTAAACTTGATAAATACCATGAAAAATTTGTTGGAGTATTAAAAAGAGAATTGTTATCATACATAATTTTATAATTTAATATAGATGGTACTAATTTGTTTGATTTATTTAAAAATTTTTTATTTACAATAATAATTGTAATACCTGATGCTCCGATATTTTTTTGCGCGCTTGCATAAATTAATGCATACTTACTAATATCAATTACACGTGATAATAATGTAGATGAAAAATCTCCTATAATATTTTTATTTTTAAAAACTGGTTCTTCATAAATTGCTATACCTTCAATTGTTTCATTAGGGCAATAATGTATATAATCAGTATTTGAATTAATATTCCATTGTTGATAAGGAAGTATATATTTAACATTATTAATTTTTTGTACAACATTAATAATATTAGTTCGACAATATTTTTGTGCTTCTTCAGCTGCTTTTTTAGACCAATATCCGCTACAAATATAATCGACTTGATTTTTTTTTTTTGTTAAATTCATAGGAATAGCAGAAAATTGACCTCTTGCACCTCCATGACAAAATAATATTTTATAATTATTCGGTATATTTAATAATTCTCGTAAATCATTTTTAGAATTTTTTACTAATTCTAAAAATTCTTTACTTCTATGGCTAATTTCTAAAACAGAAGATCCAAGATTACACCAATTTCTAAAATCTTGATGCGCTTTTTTCATTACTGCAATTGGTAACATAGATGGACCTGCACTAAAATTATAAATATTATTCATTTTTTTCCAATTTAAATTAAATTAGTATGTATATAAAAAATATCAAATATTAAAATTTATTTTTTATAAATTTTTTTATTTCAAATATAATATTATGTGTATTTTATTCAATAAATTTTAAACCATTCATGTATTTTTTACGTAGTATTTTAGGTATTTCTATTTTACCATTTTTTAATTGATAATTTTCAAGTATAGCTGCTAATATTCTTCCTATAGCTAATCCAGAAGCATTTAATGTATGTACAGAATTATATTTTTTTTTTTTTATACTAAAATAACGTGCTTTCATACGTTGAGCTTGAAAATCAATCATATTAGAACATGAAGACACTTCTAGATAAGATTGATGTGAAGGAAACCATACTTCCAAATCATATGTTTTTGCAGAAGAAAAATTTGTTTCACCTGTGCATAAAAGAATTTTTCTATAAGGTAATTTCAATAATTTTAAAATTTTTTCTGCATGTAATGTTATTTCTTCTAATGCATAAGAAGATTTTTTTGGATGTGTAATTTGTACTAACTCTACTTTATCAAATTGATGTAATCTAATTAAACCTTGAAAATTACGACCATAAGAATTAGATTCTGATCTAAAACATGGAGTATTAGAAACAAACATATAGGGTAATTTAGATTTATTAATAATTTTATTTTGTATTAAATTAGTTAGAGGTACTTCAGCAGTTGGAATTAAAAAGTTTTGTTGAATTTTATTTTCTTTATTTGAATAAATACTAAATAAATCAGAATGAAATTTAGGTAGTTGTCCTGTACTATATAAACAATTTTTATTAACAATATATGGAACATATATTTCTTTATATTTATGTTTATCAATATGTATATCCAACATAAATTGACCTAAAATTCTATATAATTTAGCGAGTACTCCTTTCATAATAAGAAAATTTGCACCTGAAATTTTTGCAGATGTTTTCCAATCAAAACCATTTATTTGCTCTCCTAATTTTAGATGATTTTTTATTGAAAAATTTTTTTTTTTTATTTTTCCCCAAGTATATATAATTTTATTATCATTTTTATTTTTTCCAAAAGGTACATCTTCTAATGTAATATTAGGTAAAGATATAGAAAAGTTATAAATACTTTCTTGTATAATTTTAAATTTTTTCTTATATTCATTTAATTTTTTACTTAAAAGAATATTTTTTTTTATAAAATTCTCTTGATCTGTTTTTAAAATTTTTATATTTCCAATAAATTTAGAATTATTTTTTTGCACTGATCTTAAATTTTCTGTTTTAATTTGTATATCTTTTCTTTTTTTTTCTAATTTTTTAAACTTTTTAACATCTAAAAAAAAACCTTTTTTTAAAAGATTTAAAGCAATTTTCTCTGTATTTTTTCTTAAAAATTTTGGATTAATCATTGAATTTTACTCATAAGATATATTTTCAATATAATAAATTAATATAAAAATAATCATTTATTTTAAAAAAAATTATTTGAAATATACTATATTTTAAAGATTTTAAATATAATTTCTATATAAATTTTAATGATTATATTATACTATAACTTCTATAGATAAATAGATAATAAAAATTCAAATTCATGAATAAAAAAAAAATACATAGTAAAATAATTATATTAGGTTCAGGACCAGCAGGTTATACAGCTGGAATATATTCTGCACGAGCTAATTTAAATCCTATTATTATTACTGGAAACATTCCAGGTGGGCAATTAATGCAAACTAATATGATTGAAAATTGGCCTGGAGATTATAAGACTTTAAGAGGTTCAGATTTTATTAAAAGATTAAAAAATCATGCTTTAAAATTTAATACTCATATTATAAATGATCATATTAGTGCCATAGATTTTAGTTCTAAACCATTTATTTTAATTGGCAATAATAATATTTATACAGCAGATTCTATTATAATATCTACAGGAGCTATACCTAGACGATTAAATATTCGTTCTGAATCTGAATTTTTTGGAAAAGGTATATCAACTTGCGCTATATGTGATGGTTTTTTTTATAAAAATAAAATTATATCTGTAATTGGAGGAGGAAATACAGCTTTAGAAGAATCTTTATATTTGTCTAATATTGTAAAAAAAATACATTTAATACATCGAAAAAAATATTTTACTGCTGAAAAAATATTAATTAAAAAAATCATGCAGAAAATTCATGAAAAAAAAATAATTTTTCATAAATATTCTCAAGTAAAAAAATTTTTAGGTGATACAAAGTTAGAGCAAATAAAAATTGAATCTACAATAAATCAAAAAATTAAAAAAATTGATGTATCTGGAGTATTTTTAGCTATAGGAAATGATCCTAATACAAAAATTTTTAAAAATAAAATAAAAATGAAAGATAAATATATTATTATTGGAAAATATTCTAAAAAATATTTTTCTCAAACTAATATTCCAGGAGTTTTTGCAGCTGGAGATGTTATATATAATTCATATAGACAAGCTATAACTGCTGCTTCTAGTGGATGTATAGCTGCTCTTGATTCTGAAAAATATTTAGAATCTTTATAAAAATTTCAGTTTGAATAATATCTAGAATGTAAAAAAAAAATAATGTATTATTGAAGTAATATTTAACTATAAATTTAAATTTATAAGAGATTTATCATTATGATTAAAGAAAACAACATTGAAATGCAAGGAACAGTTATAGATACTCTACCTAATACTATGTTTCGTGTACAGTTAGAAAATAAACATATAATTCTAGCACACATTTCAGGAAAAATGAGAAAAAATTATATTAGAATTTTAACAGGAGATAAAGTCACAGTAGAACTTACTCCATATGACCTAACTAAAGGTCGAATAATATTTCGAAGTAGATAATTTAAAATATTTTTTTAATTATATAATTTCAATAAAAATTAAAAATATTGTATTTTTTAAATACATATTTTATATAATATTATTTTTTTTTGATAAAAATTTTAAAATTACTAAAAATTTTTATCTAATTTCTTATAAAATATTTAAAAAAATTTTAAATAAAATTTATAATTGTATTTTTAAAAAATATATTAGGAAAAAAATGCGTACTAATTACTGTGGAAAAATTAATACAAAATATCTCTTCAAAAAAGTTAAAATATGTGGATGGATTCATCAGACTAGAAATATTGGAAAAATAATTTTTATTGACGTAAGAGATCAAGAAGGAATAGTTCAAGTAATATTTTCTTCTAAAATAAAAAAAATATTTCAACAAGCAAAACAATTGAAAATAGAATACTGTGTACAAATTTGTGGAATAGTAAAAAAAAGAAATATAAACAATATAAATTTAAAAATTTATACTGGAAAAATAGAAATTTTTGCACATAAATTAAAAATTTTAAATATATCAAAAAAATTACCATTAGATTTTAATAAATATAATACGATAAAAAATCGATTAAAATATCGTTATTTGGATATTAGACGATCAAATATTATTAATAACCTTAGAATCAAACATTCAATTATTAAATACATTTCAAATTTTTTAAATACTAATAAATTTTTTAATATAGAAACTCCTTTTTTGACTAAATCAACTCCAGAAGGTGCTCGTGATTATATAGTGCCTAGTAGACTAAATTTAGGAAAATTTTATGCATTACCACAATCGCCACAATTATTTAAACAAATATTAATGATGTCAGGAATAGATAGATATTATCAAATTGTAAAGTGTTTTCGTGATGAAGATTTCAGATCTAATAGACAACCAGAATTTACTCAAATAGATATAGAAACGTCATTTATGAAAAGTAAGAAATTATGTAACCTTATGGAAAAAATGATTATATATTTATGGTTAAAAATAAAAAATGTTGAATTAAACAAAATAAAAAAAATTTCTTTTTATGATTCTTTAAAACGTTTTGGAACAGATAAACCAGATTTAAGAAATACTCTAGAAATTTTTGACATTGATGATTTATTAAAAAATACATTAATTTTTAAAAATATAAAATGTGAATCTAATCGAACAGTTAGTTTAAATATTCCAAACGGAATAAATATAACATCTGAAAGAATTAATTTTTATATAAAAATGTTAAAAAATAAAAATATTACAAATTTTTTTATGATGATTGTTAAAGATTTCAAATTAAAACAAGTTTATACTAATTGTATGATATTAAAAAATTTTAATTCTAAAATAGGTATAGAAATTATTCAAAGAAATCAAAGTAAAGAAGGAGATATAATATTATTTGTTAATGGATTGAAAAAATTAGTAACTAAAACCTTAGGTGAACTAAGAAATATTTTAGGACAAGATTGTAAAATAATAAATAAAAATCAATATTCTGCAGTATGGATTAAAGATTTTCCTATGTTTAAAAAAAATTCAAATAATACTTTTTCTTGCATGCATCATCCTTTTACTTCTCCAAAAAATTTAAATATTTCAGAATTATTAAAAAATCCTATAAATTCTATTTCTAGATCATATGATATGATTATAAATGGAGAAGAAGTTGGTGGTGGATCTGTACGTATTCATCACAAAAAATTACAAGAAACAGTTTTTAAAATTATCGGATTAAATAAAATAGAACAAAAAAATAAATTTGGTTTTTTTTTAAATGCATTACAATATGGAACTCCGCCACATGCTGGAATCGCTTTTGGACTAGATAGAATTACTATGTTATTAACAGATAGTAAAAATATTAGTGATGTAATTGCATTTCCAAAAACTACTTCAGGAAAATGTTTAATGACGCATGCTCCAGAATTTATAAATAAAAATTTTTTAAATGAACTTGGAATTAAATTAAAATAAATAAAATATAATTTTAATAAAAGTTATTATTTCTTTTTATATTTAAAAAAAATTATGTTGATTAATTTTTTTTAAATATTTATTATTCTTTAAAAAAATTTTACATTGAAAATTAATTTTAAAATATTTAATTTTTTATAAAAAATATAAACTTTTAAAAAAATATTTATAAATAAAATATATTACGTTTGAAAAAAATAATTTTTTTAATAAATACTTTTATTTTTTTAATGAATTTATTTAAGTATCATTATACATTTATATTTAATATATTTAAAAAATATATTTTCTATATTGATATGGAAATAAATAATTTATTTAAATAATTTTAAATAAATACAATATTTTTATTAAAGTTCTATATTAATTAATAAAAATTTCTATCAAAAAAATTTAAAAATATTAATATTTTTATATATTTAAATTAAATTAATTAAAATCTATTTATTCTAGAATCATAGTATTTTAAAAATATTTAATCAAAATATGTAAAATATTTTATATTTTATATTAAAACAACTTTATTAAATTTTTATTAATTGAGATACAATTATTTTTTATAAAAATTTTTATAAATTTATTTATTTTTAAATTATATTTAAAGTGTAAAAATATATTTTAATTATATTAAAAATTTACTTTTAATATTCTACTAGTATTAGTATTTCCAGTAATTCCTTTGATATCTCCTTGAGTAATAATTACTATATCATTTAATTGTAAATATTTTTTATCATATAATAATTTAACAGCCTCTTGCGATGCTAATAATCCTTCTTCTTTAGTTTCAAAAAATAAAGGAGTAACTCCGCGATATAAAGATACTAAGTTTAATGTCTTTTGATTTCTTGATAAAGCAAAAATAGGCAATCCAGAACTAATTCTAGAAGTAATTAAAGCTGTTTTTCCTGATTCTGTTAAAGTAATTATAGCTTTTACTCCTTTTAAATGATTTGCAGAATACATAGCTGACATAGCAATAATTTCTTCAATACTATCAAAAGAAATATTAATACGATGTCGAGAAATATTCATACTAGGTACTTTTTCTGCTCCTTGACATACTTTTGACATTGATATTACTGTTTCTACAGGATTGTTTCCAGAAGCAGTTTCTGAAGATAACATAACAGCATCACTTCCATCTAAAACAGCATTAGCAACATCCATCACTTCTGCTCTTGTTGGTATGAGATTAAATACCATAGATTCCATCATTTGAGTAGCTGTAATTACAACTCTATTTAATCTACGTGCTGTTCGAATAAGTTTTTTTTGCATTCCAGCTAATTCTGGATCTCCAATTTCAATTCCTAAATCACCTCTTGCTACCATAATTGCATCTGAAGCTAATATCATTTCTTCAATTACTTGATCATTTTTTACAGCTTCAGCTCTTTCTATTTTTGCTATAATTTTAGCTGTACTTCCAGCTTGATTCATTAATTTTCTAGCATTTTTTAAATCTTTAGCAGACTTAGGGAAAGAAATTGCTAAATAATCTACTTCAATTTTAGCTGCAGTTAAAATGTCTCTTTTATCTTTATTAGTAATAGAACCTGCATTTAAACCGCCTCCTAATTTATTTATTCCTTTATTATTAGCTAATATTCCTCCAATTAAAACTTGTGTAAAAATTTTTAATTCATATACTTTCAAAACTATTAATTGAATTTTACCATCATCTAATAATAAAATATCTTTCACAAAAATATCGTTTGGTAAATTTCTATAATTAAAACCTACTCTCTTTTTATTTCCTAATTTTTTTTTATAACAATAATCTAATAAAAATAAATCTCCTTTTTTTAAAAATATTTGATTATTTAAAAATTTTGAAATTCTAATTTTAGGACCTTGTAAATCTCCTAAAATTGCAATATTACTTCCAGTTTCTTGAATCACTTTTCTAGCTTTTTTAATTCTTATTTGATGTTCTTCTTTTGTTCCATGAGAAAAATTTAGTCTTAATACATTTGCACCAGATAAAATAATTTTTTTTAAAATTTTTTTTGAATTTGTAGCAGGGCCAAGCGTTACAACAATTTTGGTTCTTCTAATTGGATTTAACATTTATATAATGTTCCTTAATATTTATACATTTTTTCAGACAAAATTATATGATTTTTACTAAAAATATATTAATTTTAAAGTATTTTAAATTTTATTATTAAATTCTTTGAATTTATTTAAATGTATCACATTTTATATACAATATTTAAAAAAATAATTTTATATAAATTAATTTTAATATATAAATTTATTCATTTTAATTAAAAATTTATATTTTTCTAAAAATTAGACTAAATTAAAATAGTTTTATTAAAAATAAACTCTATATATAATAGAAATATAATTTAATTTAAAAAATATTATTTTAATACTTTTACTTTTTAGGAAATTAAAATTTAATGAATTATGATCAAAAAATTTCAGCATATGATTTAATTATTTTTGGAGCAAAAGGTGATTTATCTAAAAGAAAACTTTTACCTGCTTTATATCAATTAGAAAAATCATTTAAATTACATATAAATACACGAATTATTGGTGTAGGAAGAGCTAATTGGGATAAAGAAAATTATAGAAAAATAGTAAAAGATTGTATTATGAAGTTTTCTAATGAAAAAATAAATAAAAAAATTTGGAATAAATTTTCTAAAAAATTATTGTTTTGTAATATTGATGTTAATGATACATCTAGTTTTATTAAATTACAAAAAATTATTAATCAAGATAGAAAAATTTTAATAAATTATTTCGCATTACCTCAACATACATTTAAATCCTTATGTAAAGGTTTAAAAAAATTTCAATTAAATTTAAAAAAAGATAGAGTGATTCTAGAAAAACCTCTTGGAAATTCTTTACAAACTTCTAAAAAAATTAATATTCAAATCAATAAAGTTTTTAAAGAAAAAAGAATTTTTAGAATTGATCATTATTTAGGTAAAGAAACAATTTTAAATCTTTTAGCATTAAAGTTTTCTAACTCTATTTTATTTACAAATTGGAGTAATAAAACTATTGATCATGTACAAATTACCGTTTCTGAAGAAGTAGGTATAGAAGGAAGATTAAGTTATTTTGAACAAACTGGACAAATGCGAGATATGGTACAAAATCATTTACTACAAATTTTATCCATTTTAGCAATGTCTCCTCCAATTAATTTAAAAGCAAACAATATTAGAAATGAGAAGTTAAAAATTTTAAAATCATTACGAACTATAGATGAAAAAAATATTAATAAAAATACTATACGTGGACAATATCAATCAGGGAAAATAAATAATATAAAAGTACCCTCTTATCTAAAAGAAATTGGGAAAAAAAATTATAGCAATACTGAAACTTTTGTTGCTATAAAAGTAAATATTGATAATTGGAAATGGTATGGAGTACCTTTTTATCTGAGAACTGGAAAAAGATTACCAAAAAAATATTCTGAAATTGTAATTTACTTTAAACCATTAAATATGAATCTATTCTGTCAATCTTCAAAAAAATTTCCTTTAAACAAAATAGTTATAAGATTACAACCTAATGAAGGAATTGATATTTTTATTATGAATAAAATTCCGGGATTAGATTCAAATTATACACTAAAAGAAACAAAATTAAATTTTGATTATAAACACAGTTTTAAAAATTTACGTATATACGATGCTTATGAAAGATTATTATTAGATAGTTCTTTAGGCATTCAATCTTTATTTGTAAGAAGAGATGAAATAGAAGAATCTTGGAAATGGATAGACTCTATTATTCATGCATGGAAAAATAAAAAATCTAAATTAGAATTTTATAAAGCAGGTACTTGGGGCCCTCAATCTTCTAATGATTTATTAAAACGAGATGGAAAATATTGGAACATTTATAGTTAAAAATTACTTTTTTAAAATTTTTATTAAAATTTTTTATAGACTTCTTTGAAAGAATTTTGTTATATTTGTATTTGGATTAAAATTTATCTTTATATTATATTTTTTACATAAAAAATTTTTTTAATTTATATAAACTTATAAATTTTAAATTTAAAAAAATATTTTTGTTATATAAAAAATTTATACAATTAAAATTCTTTTAATTAATCTTATATATTAAATAATAATATTTATAAAATATATTATAAATATTTAAAAAAGAATTTTTTAAAAAAAGGAAAAAGTATGATTCGAGTTTTATTATTTGTAGTAACAAACTTATCTGTAATAAGTTTATTATGTATAATAGCGTTTTTTACTGGAATACAAACAAATAATATATTATATCTAATTATTTCAGGATTTTTATTTGGTTTTGGAGGAGCTTTCATATCACTTTTATTATCAAAACAAATTGCTTTATTTTCTATTGGATCGTATATTATTAAAAATCCTATAAATAAATCTGAAATATGGTTATTAAAAGTATTAAAAAAACAATCATCTCAATTAAATATTAAAACTCCTGATCTAACTATATATAGTTCAAATAGTATTAACGCATTTGCTACAGGATCTAGAAAAGATTCTTCTTTAATTGCGATTTCTACAGGTTTGCTTAATAAAATGACTAAAAATGAGATAAAAGCAGTAATTGCTCATGAAATGACTCATATAGCAAATGGAGATATGATTACTATGACGCTGATACAAGGCGTTTTAAACACATTTGTAATATTTCTATCTCGTGGAATTGCATATTTATTTTCTAATTTAGATTCTAATAATAATTCTTCACAATCTATATTCCAAAAAACTGGTGCTGCATATTTAATTTTAACAATTTTTTTAGAAATTATATTTGGAACTATTGCAAGCTTTATCACAATGTGGTTTTCTAGAAGACGTGAATTTTATGCTGATGCAGGATCTGCAAAAATAGTAGGTGTAGAAAATATGATCTCTGCTTTACAAAAAATGCAATATAATCCATATTCTTTAGAAATTCCAAAAACTCTTGCAACATTTTGTATTAACGGACAACAAAATTCTTTTTTAAACTTATTTATGTCTCATCCTCCATTACATGTTCGAATTCAAGCATTACATAATAAAACTTATATGTAAGTTATATTTCATATATAAATTTAATTTATTTTAAATAATAGATAAATGTTAAATATTGTTTTTTATTTAAAAATCCTCTATGATATAATAATCAATATTTGTTAAAAAGATATTTTATAAAATTTTTTATATAGTATATAAATACTAATTTTAAAAATATTAAGAATATATTAAACAAAATATATTTATAACAAATCAAAATTATTATTAAAAATTAAAAATTTTTAAAATAATTTTTCTGTAGTATCAATGTTTAAGGAAATTTTAAATGTCAAAAATTAAAGGTCAAGTTAAATGGTTCAACGAAGCTAAAGGATTTGGATTTATTACTCCCGAAGATGGAAGTAAAGATGTTTTTGTACATTTTTCTTCTATCCAAGGAGACGGATTTAAAACTTTAGAAGAAGGTCAAAATGTTGAATTTGAAATTCAAGAAGGGCCAAAGGGACCATCAGCGATAAATGTTTTTGCAAGTTAATAAAAATTATTTACTTAAATTTTATTAAAAATTTTTTTAAACATTAAAAATTTTTAAAAACCTCTGTTTTATATACGGAGGTTTGTAAACAATTCATATAATAAAATTTTATATAATATAAATAAATTTTTATTTTTAAAAAAAAATATTTTTGAAAAATATTTGTATAATCATAATATCAAATCATTCAATAAAATTTTTCCTGTTTAATGGAGTTATTTTAATGGGAATTCTTTTAGACCCGTCAACGTGGACTGGTTTACTTGCTTTAGTATTACTTGAAATAATATTAGGTATTGATAATTTAATTTTTTTAACTATTATTACTAAAAAATTAAATCCTAACCAAAGAAATAAAGCTAGAAACATAGGTTTAGTATTATCTCTTGTAATAAGAATTATTTTTTTATATTTTATATCATGGTCTACGTCTCTTACTCATCCCTTATATTCAAATAAATACATTATTCTTTCAATACGTGAATTTATTTTATTATTAGGAGGAATATTTTTATCTATTATTTCATTAATTGAATTATATGATAAAATTTATCATAAACGTATTCAAATACAAAAAAACAAAAAATATTCTTATTTTTGGTTAATAATTTTACAAATAATAATCTTAGATACAATTTTTTCATTAGATTCAATTATTACAGCGATTGGAATAATAAATAACTTTTTTATTATTTCTACATCTATGATAATTTCTATGTGTTGTATGTTAATAATTGCTAATTCTTTAAAAAAATTTGTACAAAAATATAAAAAAATTTTTATTTTATGTTTAGGATTTCTATTAATAATTGGTGTGAATTTAGTATTAGAATCATTAGGATTGTATCTTTCTAAAACATATCTATATACAGCTGTAGGATTTTGTGTACTTATAGAATTATTTAATGAAATTTCTAAATATCATTTTTTACTATATCAATATAATCGACCTTTTAGAAGAAGAATATTAGAAAAGTTTTTAAAAATTTTAAAAAGAGAAGAAAATAAAGATATTAAAGTTATTGAAAAATTTAATAAAGATAATACAAAAAAATATTCTAAAAAAGAATATATAGATTTTAATAAAGAAGAAAAGTATATGATTTATAGCTTATTACATTTATCTATTAGATCTGTAAAAAGTATAATGACTCCGAGAACAGAAATATCTTGGATTAATATTAATCAATCTTTTAATATTATTAAAAAGAAATTATTAAGTACACCTCATAATATATTTCCTGTATGTGAGGGTAATATAGATAAAGTAATAGGAGTAGTACGAGCTAAAGAACTTATTTCAAAAATAGATAATAAAAACAATATTTTAAAATTTGTTTCTAAACATAAACCAATTATAGTTTCAGAAAAAATTAATCTTATACAATTATTAAAAATATTAAAACAATCTAAAGGTAACATTATTTTAGTTCGAAATAAATTTAATATGCTTCAAGGATTAATTACTCCATTAGATTTTTTAAAAGCTATAGCTGGAGATTTTCCAGATTCTGATGAAACACCTAATATTATAAAAAAAAACAAAAGTTGGTTAGTAAAAGGTCATACAGATTTATATTCTTTGCAGCAATCATTAAATACACATCAGTTTATTAAAAAAAATACTATGAATGTATCTATATCTGGATTTATTATTGAAAAATATGGGGCAATTCCTATATCAGGTAAAGTAATTAAAATGTCTTCATTTACTTTTAAAATTCTTAAAGCAACAAATTATAAAATAGATTTAATTAAAATACAAAAACATATCAAATAATTTTTTAAAATTTTTATAGTTTATTCATGAATACAAACATGAATAAATTATAAAATTAATACTCTAAATTAAATCAGTTTTTTTATTATTATGAAATTATTAACTTTTGATAGTTCTAGTCATTATTGTTCTGTAGCATTAAAAAATAAAGGTAATATTAGTTATATTAAAAAATTTACTTTGAATCATACTGATATAATTTTTATGATAAAAAATATTTTATCTAAAAATTATTTACTATTATCAGATATAAATTATATCGCATGTTCTATAGGTCCTGGGTCTTTTACTGGAATTAGAATTGCAATAAATATATCTCAGGGATTTTATATAGGTTTAAACATTCCTATAATTGGAATATCTACATTAAAAATTTTAGCTGAACATGCGAGACAAAATACAAATAATAAAAATTTTGTTACTATTATTCAAGCTAATAAAAAAAATTTATATTGGGGAAAGTATATATTTTATAAAAAAAAATGGTATTTAAAAAATAAAGAATTATATATTTCTAACGAACTAGCTTTAAAAAAACTTTATCAATTAAATAAAATCTGGAAAATTGTAGGTGTTTTAAATAATTTTATTTTATATAAAAAAATTAAACGTATAAAAGATTTAAATTTATATAAACCCTCTGCAATAGATATGTTACCATTAGCAATTCAATCTATTAAAGATAAAAAAAATGATTCTTTTAAAAAAATTTTTCCAAATTATTTAAATAAAATAATTAAATGAATACAGCAATTTTTTTAATTTATATTTTTTATCGATATATAAAAAATTATTTTTGTAATATGATATTAAATCCTAAAATAGATTTATTATTTTTTTTATATTCTAATTGAATTTTTATAAATTTTTGATCAATATTCATATGTTTTTGAACTAAATTTAAAATTTCTTTTTTAAGTGTAGGAATATATTTTTGTGTGTTTAGTGTTTTGTTTTCTTTATCTAAAATAATTTTTAATCTTTTTTTTGCAATAAAAGCACTTTTTTTTTTTTTAGATAAAAAAAAATCTAATAGAATCATAATTATCGTCCAAATAAACGTTGAAAAAAATTCTTTTTTTCTGTGATAAATCTTAATGGAGTTTTTTGTCCTAACAATCTTTTTACAACGTCTGAATAAGCTTTTGCTGCATTTGATGTTTTATTTAATATAATAGGAAATCCTTGATTAGAAGATTTTAAAATAGATGAATCTTCTGGTATAACTCCTATTAATGGAATTCTTAAAATTTCTAATATATCTTTCATGCTTAACATATCTCCTGAACTAACTTTTTCAGGAGAATATCTTGTTAATAACAAATGCTCTTTAACTGGTGTTCTTTGATCTTTTGCTCTTTTTGATTTAGAAGAAATAATTCCTAAAATTCTATCTGAATCTCTTACAGAAGAAATTTCAGGATTAGTAGTAATAATTGCTTCATCTGCAAAATATAAAGCTAATAAAGCTCCTCGTTCTATTCCCGCAGGTGAATCACAAATAATAAAATCAAATTTCATTTCTAATAATTTTTTAAAAACTAATTCAACACCTTCATAAGTTAATGATTCTTTATCTTTAGTTTGCGATGCAGGTAAAATAAATAAATTTGTAGTATGTTTATCTTTAATTAAAGTTTGGTTAACTGTAGATTCACCTTGTATTATATTAATAAAATCATACACCACTCTACGCTCACAACCCATAATTAAATCTAAATTTCTTAATCCTACATCAAAATCTATTACTACTGTTTTTTTTCCAGATTTAGCTAAACCAGTAGAAATAGATGCGCTTGAAGTAGTTTTTCCGACTCCTCCTTTTCCTGATGTTACTACTATAATACGTGTCATACTAAAATATATCCTTAAATTAAAATACTAAAAATTATAATTTTTTTATATGTATACTATGATTTTTAAAATATATCTGAGCTGGTTTATTTAAAATATCTTTTGGTATGGAATCTATTAAACAATATTCTCCAGAAATAGATAAAAGCTCCGCTTCTAAATATTGACAAAAAATTTTTCTAGTATAATCTCCATGAGCACCTGCTAATGCTCTTCCACTAAGTTGTCCATATACATGAATGTTTCCATCCGCAATTAATTCAGATCCTTTATTTGCATTATTAATTAGTATTAAATCAGATTCTTTTGCATAAATTGTTTGTCCAGAACGAATAGTATGATGATATAAAACACTTTTACGCATTTTTTTATCTAAAATTTTATTATTTTTATGAATAAAATTTTCTTTATTTGAAAATATAGGTAATCCTGAATTTAATATTTTTTTTTTCAATGTTAAATCATTACATTCACTAACACCAATAATTAAAAATTCATTAGAAAAAATAACTTTTTGAATTTTTATCCAATCAGAATTTTTTGGAAGTAAAGATAAATTTAAAATAATTGGCGCTTTATGAAAAAAATTAGGAGATTCTTGAACTTTTTTTTTTAATGCATTATTAATTAAATTAATATTATTACTACATATATATAATACTAATGTTGTAAAAACACTTCCTTTTAACTTAATCGGTGTCTTAATAGATTTAACATTCATTGTTTTTAAAATTTGATTACTGAAAATATTTAAATTATTTATGTAAATACATTTTATAAAAATTTTTTATTTATATAAATTTAAATATATAAAATGTAAAATTGATAATACTAATAAAATTATTTTTATATATATTTATTTTTTAAAAATGATAATATATATATCATAATTAATTTTATTAAAAAAAATTAAAAAAAATAATTATTTTTTTTTCATATGAGGAAATTATTTTTGAATATAAATAATACTAGTCAATTAATATTAAAAAAAAAAAATATTTTTTTAAAAAAAAAAATATTATTTTCTGGAAATATTCAAGATTCTTTACCAGAAATTTTAAAAACAAAATTAAGCTATATACATCTTCAAAAATATAATTTTTTAAAATATTTTTCTAAAACAAACAAAAAAAACATATTTATAGAGTGTTTAGTAAATAAAGATATTTTAAAACATTGTAATACAGTTATTTATTTCTTTTCAAAAAACAAAAAAGAAACATTTTTTCAAATAAAAAATATTATATCTTTATTAAAAAAAAAAGAAAAAATATTTCTTGTTGGAGAAAATAAAAGCGGTATACATAGTTTTGTAAAATATTTTAAAAAAGAAATATTTTTTAAAAAATTTACGTATGGTAAAAAATGTACAATTTATGTTCATATTATACATAAAAAAATTTCTTTTCAATTAAAAAAATTTTATAAAATTCACTATTGGAAAAAAGTTCCAATCATATTTTTACCTGGCATGTTTGGATATAAAAAATTGGATTTAGGTAGTAAATTTTTAATTTCAACATTTTATAAAAATAAATTATATAACAAAAAAATTTTAGATGTAGGTTCAGGATCAGGTTTTTTATCTATTGCTATTTTAAAAATTATGAAAAAAAATAAAATTACTGTATCTGAAAGTTGTTTAACATCTATGAAATGTTGTAAAAAGACATTTCAATTAAATAATTTACACGCATATTTTAAAATTAGTGATATATATTCATCTATAAAAGGAAAATTTGATTTAATTATATCAAATCCACCTATGCATAATCATTTAAAGAGATCAGTGGAATTTACAAAAGAAATTATTTATAAATCTCTTTTTTATCTGAAAAAAAAAGGAGAATTAAGATTAATTTCTAACAAATCTTATTCATATGAAAAAGATTTTACTAAAACATTTTATAAATTTAATATTTTAAAAGAAAATAATTTTTTTAAAATATATCAAGGATTTAAAAAATAATAATAAAAAATTTTTTATATAAAATAATTTATATACCCGAAGCGGGACTTGAACCCGCAAAGTCATTAATAACCGAGGGATTTTAAGTCCCTTGTGTTTACCAGTTTCACCATTCGGGCAAAATCTTTTATTTAATAATAAAACAAATATTTTTAAATATAAAAAAGGCGCACCTCGGAATCGAACCGAGCTATACGGATTTGCAATCCGCTGCATAATGCCGATCTGCCAATGCACCATAAATTTTTTATTAAAATTATAAAATATAATAATATAAATTAATATATAACAAAATATTTGATTATGTCAATACAAATTTTTCAACATTTTAAAATATTTATAGTTAATTTAAAAATATATATTAAATATATGATAAAAATAAACTTGAAATAATAATATAAAATGTTATATAATTAAATTATTAATTTCTAACAATTAAGTTAATTAAAATTTATATTTAATAAAATATTTAAAAATATTTTATTCTAAAAAATAGGAGGGATGGCCGAGTGGTTTAAGGCAGCGGTCTTGAAAACCGCCGATGAGAAATCATCCGAGAGTTCGAATCCCTCTCCCTCCAAATAAAAAACTTTTACAACAAAATTTATTATAAATTCTTATTTTATAAATTAAAATAACGTGAAGTAAATAAAATAATTTTATTTTATTTTATATTCTTTCATTTATCTAATACTAAAAAATTTATATTTAAAAGTTATTAAAAGATAAATTTAATTTATATTTATAATTTTTTAAATTTAAATTATAAATCTTTCTTAAAAGTGAAATTTTTTAATTGATTAGAATATTTTAAAGATAATGGATTATGGTATGAATTATTTGAGAAAATATCTTGAAAGTTCCATATAAAATTAAAATTTATGGAATTTAAATTTCTACTTTTAGAATTACTATAATAAGTAATTTTTTTCTCAAATTCAATTCTTGAATAAAAATTTTTATTAATTTTATATTGTAATCCAAAACTAATTAATGGAAAAATATTATCTTTAAATAAATAATGTGTATCAGAATTTCTTATTTTAAGAAGATTCTGATTAAGATTCAGAGAACAACCTAAACGACTATATATATCTATAGAATTTAATACTGGAATAGAAATTTTTGTAGCAATTTCTAAATTTTTTTGTGGATACATAATATTTATTTTATCATGTATTTTTGAATTTCTATTGGCATTTGTTCTGCTAGATGTATATTCTGATTGTCCGTATGCTTTTTGAATATTATTATTTCTTATTGAAAGTAATTTACTATTGTGAGGATTGCTATTGCTAAAGTTAACATAAGATGTTTGACTCTCGTTAATTTGTTGCATTTGAATTTGATTTATTTTTTCTTCTTCTTCAGACTCTTTATCTTCTACTTTTTTTATAGAACTTAAATAATTTTTTTCAAGTCTAAAATTTTTTTCTTGTTTGAAAATATTATTAATTTTTTCTTGATTAATAAAAGGGTCGTTATAAGAAATCTCGAATCCAAAATATGAATTATTTTGATATCCTATTAAAAAACCATATAATGAATGTGACCAATAATTATTATATAAATTTTTAAAATTAAATAAATCAGATTTTTTATTAATATAGTTAGGTTGTAATATATTAAATTTTGAACCAAAATAAAAATAATTATTATCTAACGTATTCGCATGAACATGAGTAGCTATACAAGTGTTTAATAAAAGAGAAACTACTATAGCTTTATTATTCATATCTTTTACTCCATTTTAAAAATTATAAATAAAATTTATTATTACTTATATTTATAATTTTTTAAATAAATTTAAAAACATTGTATCAATAAATCTTTAAAATTTGATAAATAAAATAAAACTATATTTTTAATATAACTAAACATTTTAAACTATTTTTTAAAGAAATTTTTATTAATTAAAAAATTTTATATAAAATATTTTTTTATAAAAATATTTACTAAATTTTAAAATATATATGAAATTTTTTCAATAAAATATTTTAAAAAATATAATTTTATTAATTTTATTACATCCTTTAAATTTATTATTTATAATAATGTTATTATATCGTTTTATTTAAAAAAATATCAAATAAATAATTTTTATAAATTTAAATAAAACATTTAAAGAATATTCTAACATAAAAATAGAAAGTTAAAAAATTAGATAATATTAAAAAATTTTTATATTATAAATAAATCATTATTAAAATTTATTTTTAAAGATATTATAAATATTTTTATATAAAACAGTTAATAAAAAATTCTTAATATTTAAATTTTTTATAAATTTTTTATAAACTGAAATATAACATAGTATAATTTTATTACTATATAAATTTACTAATTTAATTTTTTGTATAAAAATACATAAATCTTAAAATTTATATTTTAAATATAATTTAATACTAAAATAAAAATTTATATATGTAAACATATATAATATAAAATTATAAAATTATTTTTATTATAAATAAAAACAACAAAAAATTTTAAAATGCTATTTAGATTAAAATTACAAAAAAAATATATATTTGAAAATAATTTATTTAAAATTAAAAATTTTTTATAAATATTAATCTAAAAAACAAATTTATAGATATTTTTTAAATAAATTCTATGAATTAAATTAATATTTTAAAAAATAAATTTTACAATCACTTTTTAAATTTTAAAAAAAAAATGAAAAAATATAAATGTAATAAAAACATTATAATATAAAATTTTACATGGCACTAAAAATAATAAAATTTAATTAAATACTTATTTAAATGAATTCTCTTCTTGTAATTTCAAAAATTTATTTAATTAATCTTTATTTAATATTTTTATTTTAAAAAATTAAAAAATATAATACATATATTTATCCAAAAATATTTGTTAATATAAATTATACTTTTTTAAAATTAAAAATAAAATATATTTAAATTAAATATATTTTCATTATAATAAATTATATTATTAAAAATTGAATTCTATAAAAAAATTCTAAAATTAAAAGGAATTTTTTATTTATAAATAAAATTAGAAATATAATATAGATAATTTAAATTTATATTATGTTAATATTTAATCAATAAAATCTCAAATAAATACATATAAAAATTTTTTATTTAGGAAAATCACATGTACGATATTAACAGTTTTATAATGAATAACGAAAAATTATTAAATACGCCTTCTACAGATTACTTTAATGAAATGAAACAATTAAATGAAAAAAATTATTTAAATTATAACAAATATATTAAATATAAAATACATCAAACATTAAAAATTAAAGTAAATACAAATTCTTTTAATATATATGTAAATAATTATACTAAAAAAATTCAAGAAAAAAGAAAATTAGAAGCTCAAGCAGAAAAAGATAAAATTTTTTTAAATATTATTTCTAAAATTCAAAATGTTTTTTTAAGAAATCAAGATATTTTACTCAAAAAAAGTCCTTTTGAAAATAATATATTTTTAAATATAAAAAATTCAGAAAAAAATAAAGAAAAATTTATAAGTCAATTACATGAATTACTTGATGAATATAACTTTTTTTATGATAACTTTGTAAGTATAGAAAAGTATATTAGTAATAAAATTAAAAATAATATTAACAAAATAAATAATATTATTGATCAAATTTATTTATTAAATAAAAAAATTCAAAAAGAAAAAATTGATAATAATTCAATATATATAAATATTTTCAATACAGAGAGAGAAAATTTAATAAATCAATTAAACAAAATTATAGCTGTTCATAAAAATATTATAGATTCTGAAGATAGTGTTAGAATTTTTGATAATATATTATTAGTTTCAGATAAATTAAAATATCATATACAAAATAATCATGATCCAATTAATAAAATTGAAAATAGATTATGTTTTGTAAATAAATCATCTAATACTATTGACATACCTTTAAGTCAAATTATTGGAGAAGGAAAAATGTCTGGTTTATCCGAAGCTTATTTAAATGATTTAGTACCTGCAATGAATCAAATTAGACAAATTATTTTTGATTTATCTCAATATTTAGATATTAATAATAAAAATTAATTTTGTAAAATTTGTTTTGATAAAAAATTTTAATAAATTATAAAATAAATAAAATATTAATAAAACATTTTATTTTTAAAATATTTAAAAAAATAAAAAATTTAAATATTTTATAAAAAATCTTTATAAAGTTTAATTTAATATTATTCAAAAAAATTAAATTTTTTTCTGGATAGTTCTAATAATCCAAATTTTGAAATTTTACCTAATTGAATTCTAGATGGTTCGTTTTGAATAACGTTTGCAAAAGTATTTTCAATTTTTTTAATATTTTTAATATTTGACATATTAATAAAATCTATAACAATTATACCTTCTATATTTCGTAATCTTAATTGATTAACAATTTCAAATATAGATTCAAAATTTATATTAAAAGCTGTTTCTTCTATGTTATAACTTTTATTATAATGAGAAGAATTTACATCTATTACAGTTAAAGCTTCTGTTATATCAATAGTTAAAGATCCTCCAGATAATAATTTTATATTTTTTTCAAAAATAGAGTTAATTTGTAGATTTATTTTATAAAAATAAAAAATAGATGTAGATTCTTTAAAATATTTAATTTTTTGAATAAATATATTTTTTTTAAAATAAATTATAAATTTTATAAAATCATAAAATAAAATTTTATTATCGATAATTATTTCATCAATATTGTTAGTTAAATAATATCTTAAAATAGAAATAAAAATATAATGATTTTTATAAATTATACAACTGATGTTTTTTTTGTGTATAAAATTTTTATTTTGAATTAAATTTAATTGTTTAAGTTGATAATTAAAATCAAATTTAAGATCTTGAAAAGATATTTTATAACTTGATGTACGTAGAATAATTCCTACATAATTTGGAATTTTTAATAAATATAAAAAATTTTTCAAACGATTTCTTTCAATTCCTTTAATTTTTTTAGAAATTTTTTTAATATTTGGTTTATTGAAAATTAAAATTAAATATATTCCAAAAAATTTTATAAATGTAGTTAATATAGATCTTTTATATTTACTTTTTTTTTTTATAATTTGCACTAAAAATTTTTTTCTTAAAATTTTATTTAAAACATTTTTATTTAATACATCTATATTTTTTAAATTTAAAATTTTTTTATATATTTTATTAAAAGGTAAAAATCCGTTTTTTTTATTTCCATAATCTATAAAAAAAGCTTCTAAACTTAGACTAATATATTTTACTTTAGCTATATATATATTATTTATTTTTTTTATATACATATTTTTTATATATAAACTATGTAATTTTTCTTTATAAATAACTGCTACTTTGACATTATTTTTAGTAACATGAACTAAAATTTTTTTCATTACATTCTCTTTAATATAAAAATATAAATTAATATGAAATTATATAAAGTTTTAAAAATAAATTTAAAATCTTTATTAGGATATTTTATGGTCTCTATCATAACAAAATTATCTTTCATTACAGTAAATAAAATTTTTTTCAAGCAAAGAATTGATAATTTTTTAATAAAAAAATTTAAAAAAATACCTAAAAGTAAATTGTATAAAATTATTAGAAAAGGATATATTCGAATAAATAAAAAAAGAGTACAAGCAAAATATAAATTAAAATTAGGAGACTTAATACGTATTCCTCCATTAAAAATAAATTCTAATATAAAAAAAAAAAATTTAAATATAAAAAATAAAAAAATTCTTTTAAAAAAAATATTATATGAAGATAAAATTTTACTTATTATTAATAAACCTGCAGGAATTTCGGTACATGGAGGAAGTGGAATAAATTTTAATATAATAGATAGCTTAAGAATATTAAGACCACATGAAAAATATCTGGAACTAATACATCGTTTAGATAGATATACATCTGGAATTTTAATGATTGCTAAAAAAAGATCTTCTTTACGTTATTTCCATAAAGAATTTAGAAAACATTGTATTCAAAAAAAATATTTAGCTTTAGTACATCGTAAATGCTTATTTCAAAAAAAAATTGTTGATTCTCCATTATTAAAAATAAACGTTGTAAACAAAAAAAAAATGGTTTCAGTCAATAAAATTGGAAAAAAATCAAAAACTATTTTTTATACAAAAAAAAGAAATTTATTATATAGTCTAGTATCTATTATTCCATATACAGGAAGAACTCATCAAATACGTGTTCATGCAGCATTTTTAAAACATCCTATAATTTTTGATAATCGTTATGGAAATAACAATTTGGATAAAAAAATACAAACAAAAAAAATAAATAAAATATTATTATTGCATGCTGAAAAAATAACTTTTGTACATCCTATATTAAAAAAAAAAATTACTATCTGTGCTCCTTTACAAAAAAACTTTAAAAACGCAATCAAACACTTATTTTAGTATATTAAAAATAATAAAATAATTATTATATTAATTAAATTCTTGTGAATAATATAAAAAAATTATTTCTTGAATAATGTTTAAAATTATTGTATATAATAATAAAAAACTATCAAGAATAGGGAAAAAACATGGCTGTACAAAAAAGTAAACCCACTCGATCTAAAAGAGGAATGCGTCGATCTCATGATTCATTAAAAAAGAAAATAAAATTAATATCTAAAGATAAATTTTCTAATGAATATCATATCAGACATCATATAACCAAAAAAGGATACTATAAAGGTAAAAAAATTTTTTAAAAAATAAATTTTTTAAATTAAATTAATCTAAACAAAATTCATTATGATTCCATTTGCAATGATTTTTCCAGGACAAGATAAACAAAATATTAAACTTTTAGAAAAATTATACAAAAAAAACAAAATTATACAAGATACTTTTAAAAAAGCTTCTGAATATTTGAAATATAATTTATTTAAATCTATTACCCAAAAAATATTAAATAAAAAATCTCAAAAAAATGATTTCTTACAATTAGGAATTTTAACTACTTCTTATGCCATATATAAATTATGGAAATTTCATATTGGATTGAATCCAAAAATAATGACTGGACATAGTCTAGGACAATATTCTGCATTAGTATGTAGTAAAGTTTTAAAATTTTCTGACGCAATTCAGATGGTTGCTTACAGAACTAAAATAATGCAAAAAAAAAAAGGTTCAATGTATGCTATTTTTGGATTAAAAAAATCAATAATAGAAAAATTTTGTAAAAAATATTCTAAAACAAATCTTGTATCTATAGCTTGTATAAATTCTACTAATCAAATTGTAATTACTGGAAATACAAAATATTCTAAAAAAATTTCTAAAAAATGTAAGAATAATGGTGCTAAAAGAGTTATTAAATTAAATAATACTACTATTTCTCATTGCCCTTCCATGAAAAATTTAAAAAAAAAATTATCTTTTAAATTTAAAAAAATAAATTTTTATTCACCACAAACTTTAATCATAGATAGCACAAAAGTAAAAATTTTAAAAAACCCAGTAAAAATTAAAAATTGTTTAATAAATCAATTATGCAAAACTGTTAAATGGAATGATACAGTTAATTTTATTATACAAAAAAAAATTACAAATTTTTTAGAAATCGGATTAAAAAATACATTAACGCAATTTCATAAAAATGAAGAAAAATATATTTCTTTTGATATTAAAAAAATTCTTAATTTAAAATAATAATTTTAATTTATAATTTAAAAAAAATAAAAATGAAGAAAAAAAATGTTTTAGTTACAGGAGCTAGAAAGGGTATAGGAAAATCTATTTTAAAAAGATTTATAAAAAAAGAATTTTTTATTATAGGGACTTCTAGAACATTGACTGGAGCTAAAAAAATTCAAAAAATTGTAAAAAAAAATGGTTTTGGAATGATTTTAAAAATTAATAATTATTCTGAAATTAATTTTTTTTTAGAAAAAATTATGAAAAAAATAGGAAATATAGATATATTAATACATAATATTGGAACAACTAAAGATCGTTTAATAAATAATATATCAAAAAAAAATTGGGATAATATTATAAATACTAATCTTACATCAGTGTTTTATATTACTAAAAAAATTATTAAACATATGATCAAAAGAAAATTTGGAAGAATTATTAGTATTGGATCTATATCTGGATTTGTAGGAAATCCTGGACAAACTCATTATTCTTCTTCTAAATCTGCATTAATAGGTTTTACAAAGTCATTATCTTTAGAAGTTGCTTGTAGAGGAATTACAGTAAATTTAATATCTCCTGGCTTTATTAAAACAAATATGCTAAATAAATTAACTGTATTACAATTAAAAAAATGTTTAAAAAAAATACCTATGAGAAAATTTGGAAATCCTAAAGATATCGCATATTTAGTTAAATTCTTATCTTCAAAAAAAGCATCATATATAACTGGGCAAACAATCCATATAAATGGAGGAATATGTATATTATAAATTTTTTAATAAAATAATTTTTTAAAAATAAGGAAAATTAACATGGATTTAAAAACAAAAATAAAAAAAATTATTCTAAATTGTTTATCTTTAAAAAAAAAAATTTCAGATCATTCATGTATTAAAAATGATTTAAAAGCTGATTCTCTGGATATGATTGAATTAATAATGTCTATAGAAGAAAATTTCAATATTAATATTAAAGATAAAGAAGCAGAAAATATTACAACCGTATATTCATTAATTAATTTAGTAAAAAAAAAAATTAAAAAGTAATATTTTTTTTTGAAATTAAAATATCAATTTAAGCGTATAAAAAATTTTATACTTAATTTATGAATAATAAATTTAATTTATATAAAAATTTACTTTTTTATTTTTTTTAAAAATATAAAAAATATTCATTATATTAAATAAAGAAATTTTATGAAACAAAATAAATTTATTGTAGTAGAAGGTTTAGAAGGATCTGGAAAAACAACTGCTTGTAAAATAATAAAAAAAATTCTGTATTTAAATAACATAAAAAATGTTATTACTGTAAGACAGCCAGGAAGTACATTCATTTCTGAAAAAATTCGTGCAATAATTAAAAATGATTATAAAAAAGAAAAATTAAATAAATTTTCCGAATTATTTTTAATATATTCTGCACGTTTTCAACTTATGGAAAATATTATTAAACCAGCATTAATAAAAGGAAAATGGATTATTTCAGATAGACATAATTTATCTTCTATAGCATATCAAGGCGGAGGAAGAGGAATTAATATATCTCTTATTAAAATACTTAATACTCTTATAAATAAAATTTCTAAACCGAATTTAACAGTTTTTCTTGATGTAAAACCAAAAATTGGATTAAAAAGAGCTTTATTACGTTCTAATTTCGACAGAATTGAAAAACAATCTAAAAAATTTTTTTTTAAAGTTATGAAATACTATTTTAAATTTTTATCATCTGAAAAAAATAAAATTATAATTAATGCAAATAAAAACATTAAAATAGTAAAAAAAAATATAAAAAGTCAATTACAAAATTGGATAAAAAATAATTAATGAAAAAATATCCATGGCTTTACCCAATATATCAAAAAATTATTAATCAATGTTTAAATAAAAAAAATCATCATACAATTCTTATACAATCTCAAATAAATCTTGGATCTTCCAAATTAATTTTAAAAATATGTAAAACAATATTATGTGATATAAAAAATAATTTATTTAGTTGCAATGTATGTCATAGTTGTCAATTAATTAATAAAAAAAATTATTTAGATTTACATATTATTACATTAGAAAAAAAAAAAAAATTTATAGGTGTAAATACAATATTAAATTGTTTAAATAAAATAAATAATACATCTCAATTAGGATCAATTACAATAATCTGGGTTCCTAAAATTCATTTATTGACTGAGTCAGCAATTAATTCTTTTTTAAAAGTTTTAGAAGAACCACCTCTTAACACATTATTTTTTTTAGAAAATAGAAATAATTTTTTATTAAAAGACACATTAAAAAGTAGATGTATAATTTATAATATATATTCTCCTTCAAATAAAGAAGGCATTTTATGGTTAAAAAAAAATATTTCTCAAAAATATACATCAGAAAACTTATTACTCGCATTAAATATATCAGAAAATTCTCCTATATTAGCAAAAAAAATTCTTAAAAATAAAATTTGGAATGCTAGAAAAAAATTATTTAAAAAAATATATAAATCCATAAAACTTAAAAATCTTTTTTTGTTGTATAAATATTTAAAGAAAAAAATATTAAAAAAAATTTATTGGATATGCTCTTTAATTTTAGATGTCATTAAATATTCTTATAATAAAAATATAAAATTAACAAATATTGATCAAAAAAAATTAATTTATATAATTAATCAAAAAAATTCAAAAAAAAATTTATTTATAATAATTCAAATATGGATTAAATGTTTTTTTTATCTAAAAAATATTCCTAAAGTAAATATAAATTTTATTTTATTAGAACCTTTAATTCAATGGGAAAAAATATTTAATTTTTAAAAGTATTAATCTAAAGAAAAAGGAAATCTTGCATGTTTTTAATAGATTCACATTGCCATTTAGATAAAATTAATTTAAAAAATTTTAAAAATGGATTAACAGATGTATTAAATAATGCTTATTTAAAAAGTGTTAAAATAATTTTAGTAGTATCTACTTCTTTAAATAATTTTAAAAAAATTAAAAAAAAATTTAAAAATATAAAATACAATATTTATTATTCATGTGGTATACATCCATTATCTATTTGTAAAAAAAAAAATCTTTTAAACTAATAAAATCTTTTTCAAAAGATAAAAAAGTAATCGCAATAGGTGAAACAGGATTAGATTATTTTTATCAAAAAAAAAATTTAAAAGATCAAATAAAATTATTTTACAAACATATTTATTTAAGTAAAAAAATTAATAAACCATTAATTATTCATTCTAGAAATGCAAATAAAGATACAATAAAAATTCTTCAATCAGAAAAATCTAAAGGATGTAAAGGTATTTTACATTCATTTAATTATGATTTTAAAACAGCATCAAAATTCTTAGATATGGGATTTTATATATCTATTTCTGGAATTTTTACATTTAAAAATTCTATAGAACTTCGTTCTGTAATAAAAAAAATACCTTTAAATCGAATATTACTAGAAACAGATTCTCCGTATTTGACACCATTTCCTTATCGAGGAAAAGAAAATCAACCTTCTTATGTATATTATATAGCTAAATATCTCTCTAATTTACTTAAAATAGATTTAGAAGAATTAAGTTATATTACATCAAAAAATTTCTTTAAATTATTTAATTTAAAAAAAAATAACTCTATTTTTGAAGATATATAATTATTTTAAAATAAAGGTCTTAAATATGTTTCAAAACTTATTCGCTAATCTTCAAAAGATTGGAAAATCCTTAATGCTTCCAGTATCAGTATTACCTATTGCGGGTATTTTATTAGGAATTGGATCAGCGCATTTTTCTATAATTCCTCATTATGTTTCAGAAATAATGGAAAATACTGGAGGTACAATTTTTAAAAATATGCCATTAATTTTTTCTATTGGTGTAGCTTTAGGATTCACTAAAAATGATGGAGTTGCAGCTTTAGCTGCGGTAATTTCATATAATATTATGATAAAAACATCTTCTATAATGTTACCAGTTTTTTCTAATCATTCATTATTTTCTCTTCATGAAACTATAAAAAATATAAATGATACAGGAATTTTAGGAGGTATTTGTTCTGGAGCTATTTCTGCTTTTATGTTTAATAAATTTTATAAAATACAATTACCAGAATACTTAGGATTTTTTTCTGGTAAAAGATTTATACCTATTGTTTCTGGTTTATCTTCTATAATTTTAGGTCTATTTTTATCTTTTATTTGGCCTCCAATAGGATTTATTATACAAAAATTTTCAATATGGTCTGCTTATCAAAATCCAATCATTGCTTTTGGAATATATGGTTTTGTAGAAAGAGCACTTGTTCCTTTTGGATTACATCATATCTGGAATGTTCCGTTTCAAATGCAAATTGGAGAATATGTGAACAATATAGGACAAGTTTTTCATGGAGATATAGCTAGATATATGGCAGGTGATTCAAGTGCAGGAAAACTATCTGGAGGTTTTATCTTTAAAATGTATGGTTTACCTGGAGCAGCATTAGCAATTTGGAGTTGTGCGAAAGATAAAAATAAAAAACGAGTTAGTGGAATTATGATTTCTGCAGCTTTAACTGCTTTTTTAACAGGTATTACAGAACCTATAGAATTTTCTTTTCTTTTTATATCCCCTATATTATATTTTATACATTCAATATTAGCTGGATTATCCTTTTCTATATGTATTTTCTTAAACATGCAAGCTGGAACTAGTTTTTCTCATGGATTAATTGATTTTATTTTATTAAGTGGAAATAGTAATAACATTTTATTATTTCCAATTGTTGGAATTATATATTTTTTAATATATTATATAATTTTTTCAGTTTTTATTACAAAATTTGATTTAAAAACTTTAGGAAGAAAAAATAACTTGTTTAAAAAATCTTATGTAAATATTGATGAAAAAATTTCTAAAATAATAAAATATTTAGGAGGAAAAAAAAATATAGTTAATGTAGATGCTTGTATTACAAGATTAAGAATTACAGTTTTAGATTCTTCTAAAATAAATTCAAATAAACTAAAATCGTTAGGAGCTGCAGGAGTTTTTATTTCTGGTTTAGGTGTACAAGTAATATTTGGAACTAAATCAGATAGTATTAAAAATTTAATTGAAAAAAAAATAAAATAAATTTTTTTAATTTTTCTTAAAAAATATATATAAAAAATAAATATTATACTATTTTAATATACTTTTAATTATTTGAAATATTTTATTTGTTTATAAGGATAAATACGTTCACAATGACTAATAAAAAAATTTTTCAGAATATTATAAATAAAAAAACGCAATCAAAAATTGTTTTTCAAGATAAAAAAATTACTGCTTTTCATGATATATCTCCGAAAGCTAAAATACATATTTTAATTATTCCTAATAAATTTATAAAGAATCTTAATCATATAAATAAAGAAAATTTAAATATATTAACTTATATGTTATACAAGTCCATAAAAATAGCAAAACAAGAAAAAATTAATAAATCTGGATACAGAATTGTTATAAACTGCAACAAAAATGGTGGTCAAAAAATTTCTTATTTACATTTACATTTATTAGGAGGAGAAAAACTAAAAAATTTTTAAAATAAATAAATTCAAAATAATATCAAAAAAATATTTTATAGTAATAAGTTTGTAAGAAGAATATTTCTTACAAACTATTACATAAAATAATTATTAATATTTAAAAATCTTTTCAAATTTATTATAAAAATAAATATAAATTTTTTATTCAAATATTAAATAATAAAAAAATAATTAAAATTTAATATATAAATTGTATATAAAACTCAAAGTACTCTTAAAAATAATCAAAGTTTTAAAAAAAATAAATATTATGTTTGAGACTGATAATAATATTTTTTACTAATCTATTTAAATATTACTTAAAAAATATAAGAAAATCCTGCTCCTACACAATTATCAAAATAATGTGACAATTCCGAATTAGAATTTACAGGAAAATTTTTTAATAAATTTAGTTTATAATGAAAATTTGCAACAAAATTTTTATTAAAATTATATGTTACTATTAAATTAATATGATTGTTTAAAGTAGCTGATTTTGCATTTTTTATATTTTGTCCAAAACTATATTCTGTTCCAAAAGATTTTATATAACCAATAGAAGATTTTAATCCATTATTAAAATCATAACTTCCGGCAATTTCAATATTATCTAATACATCATATATACAATGATTTTTTATAAAACTTGCAGCTGAATTTTTAGAATGTCCATAAAATCCTGAAACAGAAACATTATGAAATGAATAATTCCAACCTATACCATAAGATTTAACCCAATGATTTTCAAGATTGACTTTATTTCGAGTATTATCATAAGGACTAAAAAAAGCGGATCCGACTAAAGTAAATCCGAAATCTGTATTATATCTTAAAGATGTACCCCATGAATCATTATATTTATCACTTAAGAACATATTTTCTTTGTTATAATAACTTTGATGTTGTAAAGTTAATTCTAACCCTTTAATATATCCTGATAAATTTTTATTATGATATGTTAATAAACCATTTGCTCGACCAACTAAGAAATTATCATCTTCATGCAATGTAATATTTTCACTATTGTCAAAAGCTTTGTCAGTAAATTGTTTCGCATAATACATTACACCATAATTTCTTCCATAATCTATAGTACCCCATTTTCCTAAATCTAATCCAACATAAGATAAATCAATATCATTTTTAGTAGAATTTACATAAATTTTTTCATTATATGTACAAAATTTAGGTTTATATTCAAAAGAAAAATATCCTGATATAAATTGATTAATATCAGATCT
Source organism: Buchnera aphidicola (Chaitophorus sp. 3695) (assembly GCF_964058985.1). Classification (NCBI taxonomy): domain Bacteria; kingdom Pseudomonadati; phylum Pseudomonadota; class Gammaproteobacteria; order Enterobacterales; family Erwiniaceae; genus Buchnera; species Buchnera aphidicola. The sequence goes on from NZ_OZ060379.1 coordinate 294,665, forward strand.
ACTATACATTCCAAATGTAAAATGCGTATAGTTTCCTAATGAATTTAATAGAAAAGGATCATTGCTATGAGAATAAAAATAAAGCGGATTTAATTCTCCATAAATATCTACTTTATTTCCATTTTTATTATATATTTCCATAGCATTTACAGAACAACTAGAAGACAAAAATAAAGGCATTAAAACAGCTAAAAAATTACGTTTTATCATAATAATTATATTACCTTATTTGTATAATAATTTTTAAACTTAAATATTTATTTTTTAATATAATCATATTATCTAAAAAATTTATTTATTTAAAATTTTTTTTTAATATCTTTTTAAAATTTTTATTTAAAGTTATTTTTTTAAAAAAATATTTCAAAAATATCTTAAAATATAAATTAAAAATTCGCATTTTTTGGAGTTCTTGGAAAAGGAATCACATCTTTAATATTTTTTATTCCAGTAATATACATAATTAATCTTTCTAAACCTAATCCAAATCCAGAATGTGGCACTGTTCCATAAAATCTTAATTCTCTATACCATGTATAATCATTTATGTTTAATTTTAATTCTTGAATCCTTTTATCTAAATATAAAATTCTTTCTTCACGTTGTGAACCTCCAATAATTTCTCCTATCTTTGGAAATAAAATATCAAAAGCAGCAACTGTTTTCTTATCACTATTAATTCTCATATAAAATGGCTTAAAACTTTTAGGATAATTTTGAATTATAATAGGTTGTTTAAAATATTTATCTACAAGAAATTTTTCATGATCTAAATTTAATTCAATATCTAAATAAATAGAATCTTTTTCAATAATTTTATTTTCTTTTAAAATTTTAATAGCATCTTTATAATTTATTCTTTTAATGTTAGTTTCCAAAAAATTTTTTAATTTATTTATAATATTATCATGAAAAGTCTTTTCAAAAAATCGTAAATCATTTTTATTATTTTGTAATATAAAATTAATAATATATTTTAACATTTTTTGAATTACTTCAATAATATTATTTAAGTTTGAAAATGCTAATTCTACTTCTAACATCCAAAATTCTGATAAATGACGTGTAGTATTTGAATTTTCAGCTCTAAAAATTGGACCAAAAGTATATACTTTAGATAATGCACAGGCATATGCTTCAATAGATAATTGTCCTGAAACTGTTAAAAATACTTCTTTACCAAAAAAATTTTTATAAGTTAATTTTTTATTTTCTTTTTTTTTAGAATACTTAACAGAAAACATATCTCCTGCACCTTCTGTATTTAAAGAAGTAATAATTGGTGAAGCAACCCAATGATAATTATTTTTATGAAAAAAATCATGAATAGAATAAAAAACAGAGCTTCTAATTCTAGAAATACAACCAATAATATTAGTTCTTGGTCTCAAATGTGCAAAATTTCTTAAATGTTCCATAGAATGTCTTTTAGAAGACATCGGATATAAATCAGGTTTTTTTACCCAACCAATAACATTTATTTTATACATATGAATTTCAAATTTTTGCTTTGTATTTAATGAAGATACTAATCTTCCTTCAACATATACTGAACATCCAGGAGTAGATTTTATAATTTCATGATTTTTATTCACTAATAAATTTTTATTTACTATAATTTGTAAAGTATTTACGCATGAACCATCATATACATCTATAAATAATAAATTAGATTTAGAATTTCTTTTATTTTTTATCCAACCTTGAACTTTTACTATTGAATTTATCAAGATTTTATTTTTAAATATATCTTTTATAGATACACTTTTCATTATACTTCCTTTAATAAATATCATTCTTTAAAAAATTTAATATTTATAAAATATCTATAAATATTAAAAAAATTAAATTATTTAAAATAAATAAAAATATTTTTAAATAAAATTTTTTAAAAAGTACTATTACATATTACATTTTTTTATATTATTTAAAATAAAAATTGTTTTGTTATAATAATACATATTTATAAATAATAACATTAAAATTTTTTATTATTTACAATGAAACTCTATATAACATTTTTTTGAACAAAAAGAACGATAAATTTTAGAACAAAATAAACATTGTATAAAAAGTATATTACATCTATTGTTAATACAATTTACATAATAATCAGATTTACGATAACATTGGTTACAATAAGATAATATATGCTCTGTTATAGTTTCATATAATCTTAAATCAAAAACAAAATTTTTTCCTAAGAAATGAATAGAATGATTTTTTTTTATGCAATCATTTATATATCCTATAATTCCTCCTCGAATTTGATAAACATTTTTATATCCATTTTTTTGCATCCATAATGATGTTTTTTCACATCTGATACCACCTGTACAGTATAAAACTATTTTTTTTTTTTTATATTTAGAAATATATTTAAATATTTTTTTTAATTGTTCTCTAAAAATTGAAGTATTCATTAAAATTGCATTTTTAAAATGACCAATTTTATGTTCATAATTATTTCTCATATCTATAAATATAGCTTCTTTATTATATAATAAATTATTAACTTCTTGAGAATTTAAATATTTATTCTTAAAATTTTTATTTAATTTAAATGAATCTAATCCATCAAATATAATACGTTTTTTAATTTTAACACTTAAAGTATTAAAAGATATTCTAGAATTATCTATACCCACATTAATATGAATATTTTTTAAATCTTGATGTAAGTTAGATATTTTTTTTTTTATAATATCAAAATATTTTTTTAAAATATTAGCTTGTATATTAATTCCTTCATAAGAAATATAAATTCTACCAAAAATTTTTAACTTATGACACAAAGATTTTATTTTTTTTTTAATAATCTCAGGATTTTCTATAAAAAAATATTTATATAAAGAGATATTAATTCTTAAATAATTTTTAAAATTTTTTTTTAAATATTTTTTATTATATATAAAATTAGATATACAAGACATTATTTGTTATTCCATTTAAATTTTAAAAATATTATATAAAATATATTTATTTTTATTAATTTTATTATTATAAATTTAATATTATATAGATAATAATAATTTTTTATAACTTTTTAAACTTTTTAAATTATTTTTTAAAATATTTAATTTATTTTTTTCTTTATTAACAATTTCTTTAGGTGCATTTTTCAAAAAGTTTTTATTTATTATTTTTGTATTTAAAAATTGAATTTTAAAAAAACAATTTTTTATTTTTTTTAATACGGTCTCTAATTCTAGCTCTTTATTAATAAATTCTTTAATTGGAATAAGTAATTCACATTCACTAATTTTTCTAACTATGAATTTTTTAATTATTTTTTTATCTACTTTAGTAAATATTTGAATTTTTTTTAAATACATAATATTTTTTAAAAATTTTTTATGAGTTTGAATTATTAATAAAAATTTTTGACTACTATTTTTAATAAAAATTCTAATTTTTTTACTATATTTTATCTTCATAGAATTTCTAATAGATCGTACTTCTTTAAAAAAATTTTGAATAATATTCATTTGTTCTAAAGATTGATAATCAATATTCTTTAAATTAAATTTTGGAAAATTATGATTAATTAAACTATTTTTATAATAATTATCTTGTAGTACAAAAATTTTTTTCCAAATATATTCTGTAATAAAAGGAATTATTGGATGTAATAACTTTAATATTGTTTTTAAAATATACATTAACATATTTTGTGTATTAATTTTTTCTTTTTCTGTACCAGATCTTATTATAATTTTAGAAATTTCCAAGTACCAATCGCAAAACTTAAACCAAACAAATTCATATATTAAATAAGAAACACGATCAAATCTATAATTTTTAATAAATTTTTTATAGTTCTGAATCAAAATCTGCAATTCTGATAAGATCCATTTATCTTGTAATAATAAAATTTTAGAAATTATTTTATTACTTTTATACATAATATTTTTATTTAATAACACAAATCGACTTGCATGCCACAATTTATTACAAAAATTTCGATAACCTTGTAAACGATTCATATCCCAAAAAATACTTCTAGAATAAGTAGATAAAGCTGTACAAGTAAATCTTAATGAATCAGCTCCAAAAGCTTGAATTCCGTTTGGAAAAAGTTTATTTAAATTTTTTATGATATTTTTTTTTTTAAATTCATTATTTTTTATATTTTTAGTACGTTTATTAATTAATTTTTTTAAACTAATTCCATCAATTAAATCTATTGGATCAATAATATTTCCTTTAGATTTAGACATTTTTTTTCCTTCTTCATCACGTATTAAACCTGTTATATATACATTTTTAAAAGGAATTTGTAATTTTCCATGTTTATCTTTAATTATATGAGTAGTTAACATAATCATACGCGCAATCCAAAAAAAAATAATATCAAAACCACTTACAACAACATTAGTAGGATGAAATTTTTTTAATAAATTTTTCTTTTTAGGCCAATCTAAAGCTAAAAAAGTCCATAAACTAGAAGAAAACCAAGTATCTAAAACATCTGTTTCTTGTTTTAAAAAACAATTTTTTTTTAATTTATACTTTTGAATAATATCTAATTTATTTAATCCTACATAAATATTTTTATTTTTATCATACCAAATAGGTATTCTATGACCCCACCATAATTGTCTAGATATACACCAATCTTCTACATTTCTCATCCAAGATAAATACATATTCTTATATTTTTTTGGAAAAAACTTAATTTTTTTATTGAGTACAGTTGATATAGACTGTTCTACAAATATTGAAGTTTTTAAAAACCATTGACTTGTTAACATCGGCTCTATAATAGAATTACTTCTTTCACCATAAGGTATACTAGAATCTAATAATTTTATTTTATCTAATAAATTGTGTTCTTTTAAATATATAATAATTTGTTTACGTGCTAAAAAACGATTCATTTTTTGAAAATATAACGGAATATAACAATTATATTGATTTTCTATTTTATTAGTATAACTATATATTAATAATTTTTTCAAAATATTTCCATTTAATGAAAATATTTGAATTATAGCAAGATTGTGTTTCATTCCAATCTTGTAATCAAGAAAATCATGCGCTGGAGTAATTTTAACACATCCAGTTCCTTTACTTATTTCAACTTCAATATCAGAAATAATTGGAATGATTCTATTAACAATAGGTACAATAACTTTTAATCCAATACAATTTTTGTATCTAATATCTTGTGGATTTACTCCTATAGCAGAATCTCCAAATATAGTTTCAGGTCTAGTAGTAGCTACTACTATATAATTTTTATTATTAATAAAACACTTTTTACTATAAAAAAAGTATTTTATATAATATATTTTAGATTTTATATTTTTATTTATTACTTCTAAATCTGAAAT